>DATHJG010001136.1:0-5763 GCA_035489875.1 Solirubrobacteraceae bacterium
CGCGGGTCCCGTTCGTCCTCTGGGCCACGATCTGGCGCCATCCGCGCACGCCGGCGCACGCGCTCTCCTATTTGCCGCTGCGCCACCTCTACCGCCACGCCGACGCGATCGCGACCTACGGCCCGCACGTCTCCGCCTACGTCCGCTCCAAGGGCGCCGCCCAGCCGGTCTTCGAGGCTCCGCAGAGCGTCGCCGACGCGTTCTGGAGCGCGCCGGCGCGCCAGCCGCGCCGCGAGGCGCCGTTCCAGGCCATGTTTGCCGGCCGGTTGGAGCGGGAAAAGGGGCTGGCGGTGCTGCTGAGGGCATGGGGAGCCTTGGCTCTCACCGCACCAGAGGGAGCGCTGCTACTGGCCGGCGACGGCCCGTTCCGAGCCCGGGCCGTCGCCGCCGGAGCGTGCTGCATCGGCGCCCTCACCGCGGACGAACTGCGCAACTCCTACGCGGGCTCGGACGTCGTCGTCGTACCGTCGATCCCCACGCGCGACTTCGTCGAGCCATGGGGGTTGGTTGTGAATGAAGCCTTCGACCAGGGAGTTCCCGTGATCGCCACGACCGCGGTCGGCGCCGCTGCCGGCGGCCTCGTCCGCCACGAGGAGACGGGCCTCGTCGTCCCGGCCGGCGACGACGCCGCCCTGGCGGCCGCGCTCCGCCGCCTCTCCGACGACCCCGCGCTGCGCGCCCGGCTCGGCGCCGCGGGCAAGGCCGCCGTCGCCGCCGGCCACTCGCACGCCGACTGGGCGGCCGGGATGAGCCGTGCCCTGGCCGCCGTCGGAGCGGGCCGGCGGCGGGAAAAGGGCTGCTAGCGTGGCCGCCGCCATGCCCAGGCTGCTCCTTGTCATGGTGCTGACGCTGTTCGTCGCCGCCCCGGCGGCGATGGCCGGCACCCGTGACGACATCATCGGCGACTGCGCGGAGGACGGGAAGCTCGACGGCAGCTACACGCCGTCCGAGATCCGCGACGCGCGCAACAACCTGCCGGCCGACGCGGACCAGTACACCGACTGCCGCGACGTGCTGACGCGCGCGCTCGGCGGCACCGGCGACAAGCAGGTCGGCGGCGGCTCCGGCGGCGGCGCGCTCGGCGGCGGCGGGTCCGACGGCCCGGCTGCGCCGCTCACGCCCGCCGGCCCCGACGAGCAGGCCGCCCTCGAGAAGGCCGCGACCGCCGGCGGCGACGCGCCCGTCCAGGTCGGCGGCGGCACGATCGTCCCCGGGGCCGCCGGGTTCGCCTCCGACGCCGCGCGCAACCCGATCCCCGCCAGCCTGCTCGCCGTCCTGATCCTGCTCGGCCTCGCGGCGCTCGCGGCGGCCGTCCCGTATGTCCGTAGGCACCTCCACGCTCGCCGGCTCGCCTGACGCGACCGCGGCGCGGCTCCCGCGGCCGGCCCCGATCGCGGCGTACGCCGCCGCCCCGCGCGGCCGCGGCGGTCCCGCGCTGGCCGGAACGATCGCGCTGCTCCTGGCCGGCACCGCGTTCGTCGCGGACGGCGGCCTGCGCCTGGAGCGCACGACGTACGTCGAGATCGCGCTCATGCTGCTCGGCGCCGCGCTCTGCGCCGCCGCGCTGCTCGTGCCGCGGGCGCGGGTCGAGCGCCTGCACGGCGGGCTGACGCTGACCGCGGTCGCGCTGCTCGCCGCCTACACGGCCGTGTCGATCACCTGGTCGCTCGCGCCGTCGGACTCGTGGATCGAGGCGAACCGGACGTTCTCCTACCTGGCCGCGTTCGCGGGGACGATGGCGCTCGCGCGGCTCGCGCCCGGGCGCTGGCCGGCGGTGCTGCACGGGATCTCGCTCGCGTGCGTCGCGGTGTGCGGCTGGGCGCTGGTGACCAAGGTCTTCCCGGGCGCGCTGGCCGAGGAGGAGATCTACGCCCGCCTGCGCGCGCCGTTCGACTACTGGAACGCGGTCGGGCTGATGGCCGCGCTCGGGATCCTCCCGCTGCTCTGGCTCGGCGCGCGCCGCTCGGGTCGCGGCGCCGCCGGTGCGCTGGCGTGGCCGGGGATCGCGCTGCTCGAGGTCGCGCTGATGCTCTCCTACTCGCGCGGCGCGCTGCTCGCGCTGGCGGTGGGGCTGGCGTTCTGGTTCGCGGTCGTGCCGCTGCGCCTGCGCAGCGCGGTCGTCCTGCTCGGCGCGACCGCCGGCGCCGCGCCCGTGGTCGGGTGGGCGTTCTCGATGACCGGGCTCAACACCGACCGGCTCCCGCTCGCCGTGCGCGCCGACACCGGCCACGAGCTCGGCGCGCTGCTGCTGGTCATGCTCGCCGCGCTGCTGGCGCTCGGGCTCGCCGCCCGGTTCCTGGCGGCGGAGCGGCCCGCCTCACCGCAGGCGAAGGCGATCGCCGGCCGCGTGCTGCTCGGGGTGGTCGCGGCGGTACCCGTGATCGCGCTGATCGCGCTGGCGAGCGCGTCCGGCGGGATCGACGGCCAGGTCTCGAAGGGGTGGGACCGGCTCACGAACCCGAACGCGTCGACCCCCGACAACACGCCCGGCCGGCTGACCGCGACGTCATCGGTGCGCGCGCGCTACTGGGACGAGGCGTTCGGCGTGCACGGCGTCTCGCCCTGGGTCGGGACCGGCGCCGGCGCCTACGCGACCGTCCGGATGCGCTTCCGCACCGGCACGCTGTTCGTCCGCCACGCCCACGGCTACGTGCCGCAGACGCTGGCCGACCTCGGCTGGGCCGGGCTCGGGCTGTCGCTGCTCGCGCTGGCGTTGTGGGGCTGGGCGGCGATCAAGGCGATCGGGATGCGCCCGCGCGATCGCGGGCTGCCATGGGACGCCGAGCGCGCCGGGATGGCGGCGCTCATCGCGGTCGCGCTCATCTTCGGCGTGCACTCCGCGGTCGACTGGACGTGGTTCGTGCCGGCCAACGCGCTGTGCGGCCTCATCGCGGCGGCGTGGGTGGTCGCGCGGCCGTCGCTGCGCTCGCGCATGGAGGCCGCCGCGCTCGCGGGCGCGGTGCCGGCCGCCGTGCGCGACCGGCCGCGCGACGCCGCGCCGCTCTGGTCGCCGCCGACCACGGAGCCGCCGCGGGCCGCCGACGTCGCCGGACCGGGCGCGCTGCCGGTCGCCGACGCCGGCTGGCGCCGGCGCGCGGCGTTCCCGTGGCCGGCGCTCGCCGGCGCCGTCGTGGTGCTCGCGCTCGCGCTGACGGCGGCGTGGGCGGCGTTCCAGCCGGTCCGCTCGGTCAACGCGGGCGACGTCGCGATCGAGCGCCTCCAGCAGGGCGGCCTCGAGGCCGCCGTCTCGGTCGCCCGGATCGCGCACGACCGCAATCCCCTCTCGCCCGAGCCGCTCTGGGAGCTCGCCTACATCGAGCAGCAGCGGGGCCGGCTGGCGGACGCCGGGGACGCGCTCGAGGAAGCGGTGCGGATCCAGCCCGCGAGCGCGGAGGCCTGGCGGCGCCTTGGCCGCTTCCAGCTCTCCACGCTCAACCAGCCGAGCGACGCGCTCGGCTCGTTCCGCGCCGCCTACTTCCTCGATCCGCGCAACCCCGCGTCGGCCTCCGACTTCCTCGAGGCGAGCCGCGCGAACGGCCAGCCGGGGGCGCTCCCGCCCGCTAGCCCCTGACCGCGCGGGCGACGAGCGCCTGGCGCAGCAGCGGCGGGCCGCCGAGGGAGCTGAGCGCGACGTCCTCGAACCCCGTGCCGTGCAGCGCGCGGGTGAGCGAGCGGCGCGTGTAGAAGCGCACGTAGTCGCCCAGCGGGTCGTAGTGCGCGTCGTAGTGCGCGAGCGCGAGCAGCGTCCGCTTGAAGCGGCCGTGGTCGGGGACCGTGACGAGCAGCCGGCCGCCGGGCCGCAGCACGCGCCGGATCTCGGTCAGGAAGCCGAGCGTGTCGGGGACGTGCTCGAGCACCTCGGAGCACCACACGAGATCGACCTCGCCGTGGCCGAGCGGGAGGCTGCCGTCGGCCGCGACGAGCCGGAGGTCGGCGCCGGGCACGTTGCGCCGGGCGCGGGCGAGCGCGGCGTCGGCGAGCTCGACGCCGACGGGATCGGCGCCGGCGTCGCGGAGCGCGGCGACGAAGCGGCCGGCTCCGCAACCGAGGTCGAGCACCCGCTCGCCCGGCCGCGCCTCGCCCAGCAGCAGCGCGCGCCGCCGCCGCCACGCCCACGGGTCCGGATCCTCCGGCAGCCCGGCCCACACGGCCTCGTAGACGTCGCGCACGCCGATGATGGTGACGGGTCGTCATCATCGGCCGCACGCGCGGCGCTCGAACCGCGCGAGCAGCTCCCGGGCCTGTGCGCGGCCGGCGTTCGCTCCGGCGAGGCCGTCGGGCGCCGCCAGCGCGCCGCGCACGCGTGCCGACGCGCACGCGCCGAGCGTCGGCGGCAGCCGCGCGATCGCCGGCGCGGCGTCGGCGCTGAGCGTGTCGAGGTAGCGAAAGTCCAGGTTCCCTGTCTCCGCGTAGCGGGCCACGTTGCGCTCGGCGATCCGGGCGTCCGGGTCGGACGCGGCGAAGCCGAGCGCGGCGGTGGCGGAGACGGCTACGACCGCCCGCGGCAGCCGCGCGCCGTCGCGCGCCGCGCCGGCGATCAGCACCAGCAGCAACACGGCGCCGAGCCACAGCAGCTGGACGTGCACCAGCAGGCGCAGGCGCGTCGCGCCGAACGCGTCCTCGTAGAGCCCGAGCCGGCGCAGGGCGGAGGCGAGCACGACGAGCGTCAGCACGCAGAGCAGGCCGAGCAGCGCGCGGGCGAGCCGGTCCTCGCCGGGCGTCTCGCGCCGCGCCCAGCGCGCCGCGGCCGCGATCACGGCGAGCGTGAGCGCGGCGACGACCTCGAGCTGGAAGAACCCGCTCCGCGCGTACTCCGCGTAGGTCAGGCCGGCGGTGTCGAGCACGTGGTCGTGGCCGCCGAACAGCGTCGTGACCTGCACGGCGACGAACGCCGCGAGCGTGAGGTCGAGTGCGCCGAGCGCGATCGCCCACTCCACGCGGCCGAGCCGTCGGGCCGGAGGCCGCGCCGGGCGCGGCTCCCGGCGCAGCGCGACGAGCAGCAGCCCGCCGCCGACGGCGAGCGCGAGCCCGAGCCCAGCGGGGCGGCCGGGCAGCGCGAGCCCGGCCGCCGCCGCCAGCGCGAGCGCCGCAGGGGCGAACCACGCCGGCACCACCGCGCTCGCGGGCAGCCACTCGCGCCGCGAGCGGGCACCCACCGACGCTTTCGCGTCGTGCGCATGGAGCGGCCCCTCGATGGGCGCGCTCATCCGCTCCACCTCGTGCGGTGGCACCCGGCCGTCGTACGGCCCGTCACGCCGGCCACGCTCCACTCGTGCGGTGGCGCCCGGCCGTCGTGCGACCCGTCACGCCGGCAGCTCCACCACGACGCGGCAGCCGCTCGGGTCGCGGCCCTCCGCGCGGATCGCCCCGCCGTGGGCGTCGACGATCCAGCGCGCGATCGCCAGGCCCAGTCCGGTGCCGCCCGCGCGCGCGGAGCGCGCCTCGTCCGTGCGGTAGAAGCGCTCGAACACGCGGTCGGCCTCGTGGGCGGGGATGCCCGGGCCTTCGTCGATCACCGCGATCGTCGTCAGGCCGTCGGCCTCGTGCGCGCTCACCCACACGCGCCCGTCCGGCGGCGAGTGGCGGACCGCGTTGTCGAGCAGGTTCGCGACCACCTGGTGCACCCGCTCGGGGTCGCCCTGCGCCGCCAGGTCGCCCGGTTGCACCGACACCCGCAGCCGCACCCCGCCGGGCTCGGAGAGCTCGCACTCGCGCAGCGCCTGCTCGAGCAGCGGCCGCAAGGGGAAGCGCACGGGATGGAGC
>DATHJG010001137.1:0-3252 GCA_035489875.1 Solirubrobacteraceae bacterium
CGGCGTTGACGGCAAGGAGGCGGTCCAGTGTTCCGGCGGGGAAGTCGGCACCACCATTCAGGTCGCGCTGTCCCAGCCGCGGGACGTCCCAGCTCTCGTCGAACGCCCGGTCCGTCACGACGGAGTCGGGCGCGGACGCCGCAGCCAGCCGCGGACCGTGCGCTCGGCGAGATCGTCCGCCGTATGGGTCCGGCGGCGCACGTCGGCGAGCATCTCCTCGGCGAGCGTCTGCGTGTGCTGGCTGACGGCATCGACCACCTGCGGGCTGGTGGCGATGTGCTCCACGACGCGCTCCATCTCGGGGCTGCGCAGGACCTGCTCCGTGAGGTCGTTGACGAGCCGGCTCTCCAGCACGCGGATCACCAGGCGCTCGAGGCCAGGACTCGCGAGCGCGCGGTCGACCGCCCGCTCGGTCAGCTCGTGGTCGAGGACCGCGCCGATCGCCCGATCGAGGTCGGCGGTGGCGAGGATCTGCACGGCGACGCGCTCGACCACACGATGCGCCGCGAGCGAGCGGCCCACGGCGTCGGTGAGCGTGCCGGCGAGCAGGCGATCGGCAGCTCGCTCGAGCTCCGGCGCGGCGAGCAGCTCGCCGACAGCCGCTTCGAGTTTCACGCGCGCGCGTGCCCGCGCGAGCGACCCCTCGTGGGCGAGATCGCGTGCCGCACGGCGCAGCGGGGCGCCGAGCACGGGCGCGCGAACCGCCACGCGGGCCGGCAGGAGTGCCGCACGGCCCGCGGCCAACCCCGCCCGGGCACCGCCGACCGCAAGTCCCAACACCACATCACGAGGGTCCGACGGGCGCTCGGTCACGACGAGCCTCCGGGACCGGGCCGCCCGCGCGCCCACGTGGATGGAACGTCGGATCCGCCCTCCTCGGCGACGCGCGCGCCGAAGCGAAGGAGCGCCGGATGCGGGGAGATCTTGCCGGCGACCAGCGCCTCACCCAGGCCGAAGGACGCCGCCTGCTCGATCAGGCTCGGCGGCACGAACGAGAAGATCGCCTGGGTGAACGCGGCGTCTGCGGCCGAGTTGAGCCGCATCAACACGAGGTTGTCGCACTGCGAGATGACGTTCTCGTGGACCTTCTGGGGACGCTGCGTCGAAACCGTCAGGTAGAGGCCGAACTTGCGGCCCTCCGCTGCGATCCGCACGGCGTGCTCGGTGGCGAGCGCGGTCAGCCGGTCCTCGGGTCGCGCGGGGCATACGTTGTGCGCCTCGTCGATGACGATCAGGACGGGCTCGCGCTCCTCGCGTCGCTGCCACAGCCGGCCCAGGACCGCCCCGGCTGCGAGCGCCTGCTCCTCGCGCGTGTCCAGCGACCCGAGGTCCACGACAACGCAGCGCGCTGCCGGGTCGTCGATCACGTCCAGGAGCGAGCCCGGCTGGCTGCCCCCCCACAGCGCGAAGCGCTCGACGCCGAGGTTGCGCGCCCGCAGCGCCAACCGCTGCCCCTCCGGACGAGGTGACGCCAGCAGCGCCTCGACGGTCGTCGGCGTCCCCTCGGCAAGCAGGGCGTCGAGCTCCGCGTGTTCGTCGCGGTCGGCGATCGGGTCGAGGCGCAGCAGGGCGGCTTGCGCGGCGGGCGAGAGCTCCGCGAGCCGGAGCCGGAGCCGCTGCTCGCCATGGGCGCGGCCCGAGTACACCGCGACGCCGCGCGCCGCGTCGCGGTAGCGCTCCGCCACCGCCGCGTCGATGTTCGCGCGCACCTCCGACAGCCGGACGAAGTCCGAGTTGGGATCGAGCACGATGATCCGGAGCCCCGTTTCGATCAGGAGCTGCTCGAGGATCACGCCGAGCGAGTACGTCTTGCCCGAACCCGACTGCCCGCACAGGAACGTGTGACGATCGAATCCGCCGGCGTCGAGCGCACAGGGCACGCCGGGCGCGAGCGCGAGCTCGCCGATCTCCAGCGCCGCGCGCCGGGGCGCGCAGCGCTCCAGCCATGCGCGGATCTCGTGCGCCGCCGCGGGCCGCACCGTCGCGTCGTGGACCGGCGCGCCGTCCCCCTCCAGGATCGCCCCGTCGCCGCGGGCATAGCGGATCATCACCTGCGTTCGCACGGCGGCCGGCGCGTCCCCGTCGGCCGGTAGATCCAGTTCGGTGCCCTCACGCTGGTCGAGCTCGAGCGAGAGGATCTGGCCGAGGCGATCGTTCCCCTCGTGCTCCAGGACGACATAGCCGCCGAGCCGCAGCTCGAGGCCGTGCAGGGATGCCTGGAACGAGAAGCGGCGCCCGTCGATGGACGTGGCGAGCGGCAGTACCGCGACCTCCAACTCCTCTCGCAGGGCACGGAAGCGCGCGAGCCGCTGCTCGAGCACCCGCGCGCCGGTCGCCTCGTCGGGGATCTGCGAGGACGTCATCTGACGCCGACCTGCGACTCGCCTCTCGGGCCTGGTGGTGTCGTCGGCATGCTCGCTCAGCGTCCCTGGAGGCGCAGGCCCTGCCAACAGGGCGCACATGCCAACCGGCGGTCGTGCCCGCACCACGTGATGAAGCCGCGACCACGTGGCTCGCTCGGTGTCAGGCCCGAGCCGTGGGTGATCACCTGCCCGGGCGTTGCGAGGAATCGGTTGAGGGCACGACTACGCGAGCGCCTTCGCCTTGAGCGACTCGAACTCCGACTGGTTGATCGCGCCGCTGTCAAGCAGGCTCTTCGCCTTCTCGATCTCGGCGACCGACCCGCCGCCGTTGTTGGCCGCGACCGTCTTGACGTAGTCGTCGAACTCCGCGCGCGAGGCCTGCGCCTGCTTGACGTTGCGATCCGCCATCCCGTCGTGGTTGGAGACGAGGTAGATCAAGGCGCCCAAGAACGACAGCACGATGAGGAACACCGTCCACGCCGCCTTGCCCCACCCGGACATGTCGCGACGGCGGAACACGTCGCTGAGGATCGCGACCATCATCCAGATCCAGATGATCCAGGTGAAGAAAAGAATCATCGATCCGAGGATGTTCAGAAAGGGGTACTCCGCCGCGAACACCATGTGTGTGGCTCCTCTTGAGTTTGACTGCTACCGCATCAACGCCGCGTTCATAAGCCCGCTCGATCTGGTGGAGATCGGCCTGGTGAGCGCCGATCAGGCCGCCGCCCGACTCGCCCTCAGCCGTCGATCGCGGCGACCGCCTCGGGCGTCAGGAAGCCTTCGGCGAAGGGGATTCCGTTGTTCTCGGTGATCGCCTGCTTGAGCCCGCGAGCCCAGACGTGCTCGAAGATGATGAAGCCGGCCGAGGTGCCCGGGTCGAGCGCGG
>DATHJG010001138.1:0-2432 GCA_035489875.1 Solirubrobacteraceae bacterium
CGCCGAGATCAAGGCGTACGTCAAGTCGAACCTGGCCGGCTACAAGGTCCCGCGCGACGTCGAGTTCGTCGACGAGCTGCCCCGAACATCCACCGGCAAGGTGCTCAAGCGGGAGCTCAAAGACGCCTGAGGCGGGTCGTATGCTGGAGGTATGCCTCAGCGTACGGACCTCTTCGATCTCGCGCGCCTGAGGCTCACCTCGGGCGAGGGCCGTCGGCTCGACCTCCATGTCGGCGTGGAGCCGTTCTCGTTCGCCGGGCAGGAGTATGCGGCGGACCCCGACGTCGTGCCGGTGCGCGTGGACGTGTCGCGCACGACCGCCAACGGCTGGGCGCTCCGGCTGCGCTTCTCGGTCGCGGTGACCGGGCCGTGCATGCGCTGCCTCGAGTCCGCGGCGCCGGAGTTCGCCGTCGAAGCGCGCGAGGTCGAGCAGCCGGGAGCCGCGGACGAGGAGCTCTCCTCGCCGTATGTCAACGCGGACGGAGAGCTCGACGTGGCGGCCTGGGCGCGCGACGCGCTGGCGCTCACGCTCCCGGCCCAGATCACGTGCACGCCCGACTGCGCCGGCCTGTGCCCGCAGTGCGGCGCGAACCTCAACGAGGACCCGGAGCACGGCCACGAGGCCGCGCCGGACCCGCGCTGGTCGAAGCTGTCGGAGATCCGGTTCGACTAGAGGTTTGCGGACGTCGCGAGGCTCCCGGGGGGCGGGAACGCACGCGCGTGGGACGCGGCGTAGCGCAGGGCCGGCGAACGTCAACGGCAGCATTGAGGGGAGGGCCCGGATCCCGGCCGCGCTTCGGCGGAAGCGCCCCGCGCGCGACCCGCCGAGTGTCGTGAATGTCTCGCATCACGAGACGTTCACGACACTCGGCCGGGTGGTGTAAGCGGCGCCCCGGCTCCCTCCCCCTCAGTGCCCGCGGTTGACGTGAACGACGGCGCGCCCGGCCACGCACCGCGGAGAGGCGGCCATCTCGTGCTCCAACCACGAGCTGGCAGGGCCACAACCCTCTTCTTCATGGCAACGCTTCCGCCCGCCCGGCGGCCCAACCCACATCGAGCCTCGCTAGAACCTGCTCCCGAACAGGACGTTGCGTGCGTTCCGGGCGTGCCGGACTTTCGGCAGGAGGCTCGGACTTCGCTACCCTTCGTCGCCGCCCATGGCCGTCCCCAAGCAGAAGCAGTCGCACTCGCGCACGAACAAGCGCCGCTCGACGCACAAGATCTCCGCACCCGCGGTCAACGCCTGCCCGCAGTGCCACCAGCCGCGCCGGCCGCACCGCGTGTGCCCACATTGCGGCTCGTACGCCGGTCGCGAGGTCGTGCACGTGCACGACCACGATCACGAGCACTAGGCTCCGGCGGCTGTGGCCGCTGAGCAGCTGACGATCGCGCTGGACGCCAACGGGGCCGACGCCGGTCCCGCCGAGGTCGCGCGCGGCGCCGCCCTCGCCGCCGCCGGTGGCGACGTTCGCGTGCTCGTGTTCGGGCCGGCGGGGGAGATCGAGCCGGCCCCTGGCGTGGAGATCGTCGATGCGCCGGTGTCGATCGCCAAGGCCGCCGATCCGGCGCGCGCGGTGCGCTCGACCCCTGACGCGTCGATCGTGCAGGCCGTGCGGGCGGTCGCCGACGGCCGCGCCGACGCGCTCGTCTCGGGCGGCTCGACCGGGGCCGCGCTCGCGGCGGGCTTGTTTCACGTGAAACGAGCGCGCGGGGTCCATCGCCCGGCCCTCGCGGTGCTCGTGCCGGTCCCCGGCCGGCCGTTCCTGCTGCTCGACTGCGGCGCCAACGTCGAGGTGCGGCCCCAGCACCTCGTCCAGTTCGCCCACATGGGCGCGGCGTTCATGGACGCGGTGATGGGGATCGAACGTCCGCGCGTGGCGTTGCTGTCCAACGGCACCGAGCCGGCGAAGGGGACCGAGCAGGTCGTCGCCGCGCACATGGCGCTCTCAGGCGCCGAGGGGCTCGCGTTCGCCGGCAACGTCGAGGGCTTCGCGGTCGGCACCGGCGAGGCCGACGTGATCGTCACCGACGGCTTCACCGGCAACGTCTTCCTGAAGGTCATGGAAGGGACTGCGGACGCGCTGATGCGCGCCGTGCGCGAGGCGGCGCTGTCGAGCGCCCGCGCCAAGGCCGGCGGGCTGCTGCTCAAGCCCGCGCTCGGTGGCCTCCGCGACGCGATCGACCCCGAGGCGCAGGGCGGCGCGTTCCTGCTCGGGCTGCGGCGCCTGGGCGTCGTGCCGCATGGCTCCTTCGGCGCGGGCGGGATCGCGCGGGCGATCGAGCTGGCCGCGCGGGGCGTGCGGTCCGACGTGGCGGGGCGCACCCACGAGCGGCTGGCCGCCGCCGGGGCGCTGCGCGAGCGGAGCGGGCGCGAGGCCGCCGTCCCGGCAATGCCTCCGGAGCCGTCCGCCGCGCCAGCTACGGTGCCCGAT
>DATHJG010001139.1:0-2488 GCA_035489875.1 Solirubrobacteraceae bacterium
TGTGCTAAAGACTTTGTGCAGAAGCGCATTCACACCGAGACAGGTGATGGTCATGCTCGCCGATGCCGTTCGCAGTCCCGTTGTCCACGCGGCCGAGCCGCGTCATGTGCAGCGCGTGCTCCTTGCGTTCGACGGCTCCCCGGGAGCCTGGGCGGCGCTGGAGCAGGCGATCGACATCGCCGTCTCCCAGAACGCGCTGCTGACGATCGCCGGCGTGGTCGAGGAGCCGCGCGTCTGGCTCGGCTACGGACCGGCCGTCATGCCCTACACGCGCGAGACCATGGTCCGGGACCTGGAGCGCGACCTGCAGCAGAAGCTTGCCGCGGCGCGCGACGAGGTCCCGGCGACGGTCTCGGTCACGACCCAGCTCCTCCACGGCCGCGCCGCGCGCACGCTCGCCGCCCTGGCGGAGACCGGCGGCTACGACCTGGTCGTCGCCGGCCCGCGCCCTGTCGGCCGGCTCCGCCGGCTGTTCGGCTCGAGCGTCACCCACAGCCTGCTCACGCGCTGCCGCACCTCGGTGCTCGCAGTGCGGTGACCGGCGGGCGGAGGCCACGGGGGACCTCCGCCGCCGGTCGGCCTCACGCCCCGAGCCGCTTGCCCGTCTCGAGCACCGACTTGAGGTCGCTGAGGACCCACGCCCAACCGCCGCCGGCGCCCGTGTCCTCCAGCTCGCCGCCGACCATCGCCGCCAGCTTCGGCGCGCCTTCGAGCGCATGGGTCACGGTGAGCTTCGTCCCGTACTGGCCCGGCTCGATCTCGTAGGTCAGGCGCGTGAACCCCTCGGACTGGAGGTCCGGATCCATCAGCATCCGCCACGTCTGGACGAGCTTGCGCGGCGGGTCGGCTTCGATGATCTCGCCGTCGAGCACGATCTCCGGCGCACCGGCCGCGAGGAACTCCTCGCTCGCGTGGACGCGGAACGCGCCGCCGGCGCGGAGGTCGACGTCGACGTTGCCGCCGTAGCCGTACTTCTGGCTCCACTCGGGGGTGGTGATCGCGTCCCAGATCGCCTCCGGCGTCGCCTGGATGTAGATCCGGTGAACCTGCGTCGTGGTCACGTCGGTCTCCGTCATGGTGCTCATGCCGTTCCTTCCAGTTCGTTCTTGAGGTCCGCGAGCGCCGACACCTGGCGCTCGGTGTACTTGTCGATCCACCGGTTGTGGATCAGCCGGATCGGCACCGGGTTGAGGAAGTGCAGCTTCTCCCGGCCCGACCGGCGCGCGACCACGAGGCTCGCGTCCTCCAGGACGCGCAGGTGCTTCATGACGCCGAAGCGCGTCATCTCCAGCTCGGACTCCAGCTCCGTCAGCGTGCGGCCGTCACGCATGAACAGGAGATCGAGCAGGAAGCGACGCGTGGGGTCCGCAAGCGCCTTGAACACGCGGTCGTCGTCGGTCACGCGATGGAGGATAGGTGACCAAACGGTCACATGTCAAGGCCGTCATGATTGACGAGGCGCAGAGTCATGAGCGATCGACTCCTTCCCCTCCTCGAATCGCCGCGGCCCGGGAGACCGGTGCTCCGCTTCCCCGATCGCTCCCTCGACGCGCAGGAGCTCGCGGCCCGAGCCATCGACGTCGCCGAGCGCATCGGCGGCGCCACGCGCGTGGCGGTGTGGGCCGAGCCGCGGACCGAGACCTGCGTGGCCGTCGTGGGCGCGCTGTTGGCCGGCGTGCCGGTCGTCCTCGTCAACCCCAGGTCGGGCGAGCGAGAGCTCGACCACATCCTGCACGACAGCGATCCCGACGTCCTCCTGACCGCCCCGGCGGCGGCGGTCGCGCCCGCGCGCGCCCGCGAGGAGATCGACCTCGACGCCGAGCCGCGCGCACGCGGCCCGCTGCCGGCCGAGCCGCCCCCGGACGCTCCGGCGCTCGTCGTCTACACCTCGGGCACGACCGGGGCGCCGAAGGGAGCGGTGCTGCCGCGCAGGGCGATCGCGTCCAACCTGGACGCCCTGGCCGACGCCTGGGCCTGGACCGACGCCGACGTCGTCGCCCACGGCCTGCCGCTGTTCCACGTCCACGGGCTCGTGCTCGGCATCGTGGGACCGCTGCGGCGGGGCGGCTGCGCGCACCACCTCGGCCGCTTCTCACCGGAGGCCGCCGCGCAGGCGCTGCGTCAGGATGCGACCGTCCTCTTCGGCGTGCCGACGATGTACCGGCGGCTGGCCGACGCGGCGGAGGAGGATCGGTCGATCGCCGAGGCGCTGGGGCGGGCGCGCATCCTCGTCTCCGGCTCGGCTGCGCTGCCCGCAGCCGAGCACGAGCGGATCGAGCGGCTCACCGGACAGCGGGCGCTCGAGCGCTACGGGATGACCGAGACGCTGATGAACACGGCGGTCCGCGCGGACGGCGCGCCGCGCCCGGGCTCCGTGGGCCCGCAGTTGAACCGGTAAGTGCAGCACCTTGCGGTTCAGGCGGCGACGCGCGCGGCGAGCCCGGCGATCAGCTTGGAGAGCTGCCCGCCCTGCCACGCGAGCGGGGAC
>DATHJG010001140.1:0-2571 GCA_035489875.1 Solirubrobacteraceae bacterium
GTGGTCGACGCCCCATACCTCGACGCGCTCGCCGACGAGGGCGTCGTGTTCGATCGCGCGTACTGCAACTCGCCGCTCTGCGCGCCGTCGCGCGCCTCCATGCTCGCGGGGGCGCTCCCGTCCGAGATCGGGACGTACGACAACGCGGCCGAGCTCCCGGCCGCCGTGCCGACGTTCGCCCATCGCCTCCGCACGGCGGGCTACCGCACCGCGCTCGTCGGCAAGATGCACTTCGTCGGGCCCGACCAGCTGCACGGCTTCGAGGAGCGGCTGACGACGGACGTGTACCCGGCGGACTTCGAGATGGTCCCCGACTGGAGGCTGCCCGACGACCGGCTGCTGCCGTGGTATCACGACACGCGGTCGATCGGGGGAGCCACCGTGTCGACGGCCACGCTGCAGCGCGACTACGACGACGAGGTCACGTTCCACACGCGGCGGACGCTGACGGACGTCGCGCGCGCCCGCGCTCGCGGCGACGAGCGCCCGTTCCTGCTCGTCGCCTCGTTCATCGCGCCGCACGATCCCTACGAGCCCCCGCAGGAGCACTGGGACCGCTACGCGGACGTGGAGATCGACCTGCCCGCCACGCACGGCGAGCCCGCGGCGCGCGACGCCCACAGCCGTCGCCTCCGGGCGATGTGCCAACTCGACGCGCACCCACCGACCGACGACGAGGTCCGGCGCGCGCGCCGCGGCTACTACGGATGCGTGAGCTATCTCGACGACCAGGTCGGCGCGGTGCTCGGCGCGCTCGACGAGCTGGACCTGTCCGCCGGCACCGTCGTCGTCTTCACGTCGGACCACGGCGACATGCTCGGCGAGCGGGGGCTCTGGTACAAGATGTCGCCGTTCGAGGGCTCGGCGCGCGTGCCGCTCGTCGTCCGCGCTCCGGGACGGTTCGCTCCCGGGCGCGTCGCGCGCACGGTGTCGCTCGTCGATCTCCTCCCGACGTTCGCCGAGCTCGCCGGCGCGGGCGCCGGCCCGCCCGGCGCCGGCACCAGCCTCGTCGGGCTGCTGGACGGCGTCGAGGCCGGCTGGCCGGACCGCGCGGTCATCGAGTACCTGGCCGAGGGCGTTCGTGCGCCGCAGCTCACGCTGGTGCGGGGCCGGTGGAAGCTCGTGCACTGCCCGGGCGATGCCGACCTGCTGTTCGATCTCGACGCTGATCCGCACGAGCTGACCGACCTCGCCGGCGACCCGGTGCACGCGGAGCGCCTGGCCGAGCTGCGTGCCGACCTGCTGGCGGGACGCGACCTCGAGGACCTCGCCGCCCGCGTGCGGCGCTCCCAGGACGCGCGGCGGCTCGTCCACGCCGCGCTGACGACCGGACGAGCCACCGCCTGGGACTACCGCCCGCACGAGCGATCCTCCGAGGCCTACGTGCGCGGCGACTTCTGGACGGCGATCGAGCACGGTCGCCTCGGCGCCGCGCGAGTCGAGCCCTAGGGGGCCCCGTCCAAGAAGTCGGCACGACCGGACGACGACCGTGGACACTTCGCCGGATCGCCACCCGAACCCTCGGAAATACGTCCGTATTCCCTTCGGGATTCGTGCGGCGCCCGGCTCGTTCCACGGCCGTTCCGGCCGCACCGACTGTTCTTGGACGGACCCCTAGTCCGCCTCGCTCGCCGGGGTGGTCGACAGCGAGAAGCGGGCGGGCTTGCGCAGCCCGGGGAGGGTGACGACCGCCCCGAGCGCCGCGGCGACGACCGGGACGACGAGCGCTGCCCGGTACCCGTCGAGCATCGCCTCGGGCGATCCGTCGGCGGTGGCGGCGACGTTGACGGCGGCGGCGATCGCGAGCCCGACGGCCGCGCCGAACTGGAGCGACATGGCGACGAGCCCGCCGGCGACGCCCTGGTCCTCCTCGGCGACGCCGTCGGTCGCGGCGATCGTGAGAGCGCCGAACGCCAGCGAGAACGCGACGCCGGCGAGGAGCAGCGTCGGCAGCATCGCGGCGTAGGTCCAGTCGGCGCCGAGCGGCAGGAACAGCGCGTACGCGACGGCGGCGGCGATCATCCCGGCGAGGATCACGGGGACGGTGCCGAACCGCTCCACGAGCCGCGGCGTCACCGTCGGCGCGAGGATCGCGTCGATGCCGACGACGATGAGCGCGAGCCCGGTCTCCAGCGCCGACCAGCCGCGCAGCTCCTGCATGTACAGCACGGCGACGAACTGGAACGCGACGAACGCGCCGATGAACAGCATGATGCCGAGGTTGGCGCGCACGAGCGGCGCCGAGCGGAGCAGGCCGAGGCGCAGCAGCGGCGCCGCCGTGCGGCGCTCGATCGCCGCGAACGCCGCCAGCAGCGCGGCGCTCCCGGCGAGCGCGGCGACCGTCCAGCCCGCCGCCATCTCGGAGGACTGCACGACGGCGACCACCAGGAGCAGCATGCCGCCGGTGACCGTGACCGCGCCCGGGAGGTCGAAGCCGCCCGCGGAACGCTCGGGGCGGCCGGAGTCGGGGATCAGCCGGATCGCGGCGACGAGGATCGCGGACGCCACGAGGACCGGGGCGAAGAAGACCCAGCGCCAGTCGATCGCGCTCAGCAGCCCGCCGGCGACCAT
>DATHJG010001141.1:0-4644 GCA_035489875.1 Solirubrobacteraceae bacterium
CGGAGTCGCGCGGGCTGGCGCGCGACGCGGTGCGCCTGATGATCGCCCGCGACGGCGAGCCGCTCCTGCACGCCCGCTTCCGCGACCTGCCCGAGCACCTGCGCGCGGGCGACCTGCTGGTCGTGAACGAGTCCGCGACGCTCCCGGCGGCGGTCGACGCGCGGCTGGAGGACGGCACGGAGGTCGAGCTGCACCTGTCCACGCCGGAGCCGGTGGCGGGCCGGGACGAGGCGCGGCGGCGCGCCGATGATCGTGCGGCGGGGCGCGACGAGGCGCGCGCCACCCGATGGGTCGTGGAGCTGCGGCAGGCCGGCGCGCGGTTCCGCGGTGGGCGCACGGGCGTGCGCGTCTCGCTGCCCGGCGGCGGCCGCGCGCTGCTCGGCGCGCCCTACCTCTCCGCCGGACGGCTGTGGGTCGCGGCGCTGGAGCTTCCCGCCCCGCTGTTCGACTACCTCGCCGCCCACGGGCGGCCGATCCGGTACGCGCACCAGCGCCGGCCGCGGCCGCTCGCCGACCACCAGACGATCTTCGCCTCCGTGCCCGGCAGCGCCGAGATGCCGAGCGCCGGGCGGCCGTTCACGCCGCGCCTCCTGCGCTCACTCGCCGCCCGCGGCGTCGGCGTCGCGCCGATCCTCCTCCACACCGGCGTGAGCTCGCAGGAGCGCGGCGAGCGTCCGTACCCGGAGCGCTTCGCGGTCGGCGCCGACACCGCCGTGCGCGTGAACGCCACGCGCCGCGCCGGCGGTCGCGTGATCGCCGTCGGCACGACCGTCACGCGCGCGCTGGAGACCGCCGCCGCGCCGGACGGCACGGTCGCCGCCGCGTCCGGCTGGACGTCGCTCACGATCACGCCCGAGCGCGGCGTCCGCGCCGTCGACGGGCTGATCACCGGCTGGCACGAGCCGGACGCGAGCCACCTGCTCCTGCTCGAGGCGGTCGGCGGCCGCGCGCTCGTCGAGCGCTCCTACGCCGCCGCCGTCGCGCTCCACTACCGCTGGCACGAGTTCGGCGACAGCCACCTCCTGCTCCGCTAGGGGTCCGTCCAAGAACAGGCGGTGCGGCCGGAACGGCCGTGGACCGAGCCGGGCGCCGCACGAATCCCGGAGGGAATACCGGACGTATTTCCGAGGGTTCGGGTGGCGATCCGGCGAAGTGTCCACGGTCGTCGTCCGGTCGTGCCGACTTCTTGGACGGGCCCTAACAGCGGACGGCCGCCTCCGCGCCGAGCGCCGCCGCGAGCACGCGATCGTCCTCCCCGCTCGCGCCCGTGAGGAGCAGCCCCGCGGGGAGGCCGTGCTCCGCCGTGCCCATCGGCAGCGAGACGCCCGGCATGTCGAGATAGCTGGTCGCGAGCGTGGCCCTGAGCGTGCGCGTGTTGACCGCCATGAAGACGTCGTCGTCGCGCTCGAGGGCGGCGATCTCGGGCGCGACGTGCGGTGCCGTGGGGAGCACGGCGAGCGCCGTTCCGAGCTCGGCGGCGAGCGCGGCCCGCGCGCGCGGCCGCGCGCGCACCAGCGCGTCGTAGCCGGCGGGCGGGAGCGCGCGCCCCTCGCGCAGGCGCCGCAGCACGCGCCGGTCGATTCGCTGCGCGTCCGGGCTGTCGAGCAGCGCGGCGTGGACGCGCCAGGCCTCGTGCCCGACGATGCTGCCGTGCTCGGCGAGGAGCGCCCGCGCGCGCTCGAGTGCCGCGAGCGGGCGCCTTACGATCTCCGCGCCGGCGTCCGCGAGCGCGTCGAGCGCAGCGGCGAAGCATGCGGCCACGCCGGGGTCCACGTCGTCGACGAGGTCGCCGGCCGGCACGACGAGTCGCAGCGGCGCCGCGGCGGCCGGCGCGGACGGCTCGACGCCGCGGAGCGCCGCGGCGGCCGGCGCGGGCGGCTCGACGCCGCGAAGCGCCGCGTCGAGCGCGACGACGTCCGCGACCGAGGTCGCCAGCGGGCCGATGGTGTCGAGGCTCGGCGCCAGTGGGAGCAGGCCCGTGCCGTCGCTACGGGCCGACGAGGGCCTGAACCCGACGATGCCGCAGAACGCGGCCGGCACGCGGATCGAACCCGCCGTGTCGGTGCCGATCGCGCACGGCACGACGCCGGCGGCGACGGCGACCGCCGACCCCGACGAGGAGCCGCCCGGGGCCCGGCCCGACCCGTGCGGGTTCCGCGGCGTGCCGAAGTGCGGGTTCAAGCCGAGCCCCGAGTACGCGAGCTCGCTGAGGTTCGTCTTGCCGACGCACACCATCCCCGCCGCCGCGAGCCGCGCCACGACGGGCGCGTCGGTCGCCGCGAGCGCGGCGTCGCGGCGCAGCGCCGACGCCGCGGTCGTCGGCGTCCCCGCGACGTCGAACAGGTCCTTCCACGCCACCGGCACGCCGTCGAGCGGCCCGCGCGGCGCGCCGGCCCGCAGCCGCTCCGCGCTCGCGGCCGCCTCCCGCCGCGCGCGCTCCTCGGTCACCGTGATGAAGACGGCGCTCGCCGCGCGCGCCCGCTCGCACAGCGCCCCGGCGTCGACGCTTCCCGGCGCCGTCGACGTCACGCCGCCGCGGTGAGCAGCGGGTAGCGGCGGCGGATGCCGTAGAGCGTCGTGCGCTCGGCCGCCGGGCGGCCGGCGCGATGCGCGGCGGCGACGAGGTCGTCGGGATCGAGCTTGACGCCGTGGTAGGAACCGGCCAGGCGCGAGATGCTCTCCTCCATCAGCGTCCCGCCGAGGTCGTTGACGCCCCAGCGCAGCGCCTCGGTCGCGGCGTCGAGCCCCATCTTCACCCAGCTCGCCTGCAGGCTCGGCACCGTGCGGCCGAGCGCGAGCCGGAACGCCGCCGTGTGCTTGAGGTTCTCCTCGCGCGAGATCTCCTCGATCCCGTGCGTCCGCCCCAGCAGCGTGTGGAACGGGATGAACGAGAGCGGCACGAACTCCGTGAAGCCGCCGGTGCGCTCCTGCAGCCCGCGCACGACCCGCATGTGCTCGGCCAGCTCGTGCGGCTCCTCGATGTGGCCGAACATGACGGTCACGGTCGAGCGCAGGCCCGACGCGTGCGCCGCCTCGATGATCTCCACCCAGCGCCCGACCGGCAGCTTGTTCGGGCTGATCCGTTCGCGCACGCCGTCGTGGAGCACCTCCGCGGCGGTTCCCGGCACCGAGCCGAGGCCGGCGTCGCGCAGCCGGGCGAACACCTCGCGCGGCGGGAGCCCGGAGCGGTCGCACATGTGCGCGACCTCCATCGGGCTGTAGGCGTGCAGGTGGATGTCCGGCGCCGTCTCCATGGCCAGCCGCAGCCAGCTCTCGTAGTCCTCCAGCTCCCAGTCGGGATGGATGCCGGACTGGATGCACAGCTCGGTCGCGCCGTACGCGAGCGCGTCGTGGATGCGGGAGACGAACTCGTCGCGCTCGTGCGTGTAGGCGTCGGGCGAGCGGCGGCCCTGGCCGAAGCCGCAGAACGCGCAGCCGACGATGCACACGTTCGACACGTTCAGGTTGCGGTTCACGACGAACGTGACGGTGTCGCCGGCCAGCTCGGCGCGCAGCTCGTCGGCCGCCTGGCGCATGTCCTCGATCACTCCGGGCCGCGTCTCCGCGAACAGCGCGGTCAGCTCGCCGGCGTCGAGCGCGCCGCCGGCGTGCGCACGGGCGATCGTGTCCGGCCGCAGGGCGCCCTTGGGACCGTCGACGCGGCCCGAGCCACGGCGCGGGATGAAGCTCCAGAAGCGCGTCTTGATCACGTCGAGCACGCCCTGGGCGAGCCACTCGGGATCGATGAAGCGCGGGTAGACGCACAGCCGCTCGGTCAGCGCGACGCCGTCGGCCGCGAGCCGCTTGCGCACCTGGTTGGGCGACGGGAACGGGTGCTCGGGGGAGATGTGGTCGCCGTTGGCGCTCAGCCCGCCGAGGTCGGTCGCGCCCGCCGCGACCAGGCGCGGCCACCAGTCCGCGAGGTTCGGCGGGATCTGGATGCCGACGTCGGGCATCAGGCGCCGGGTCTCGGCGACGAGCCGCTCCATGTCGTCCACCGTGACCGGCGACGACCAGTCGGGTGCGGGGACGTCCGGGCTGGCGGGATCGGATAGCCCGGTGCGCCAGTACGCCTCCGCCGCCTCGGTCGCGATCTCGGCGGGCTCTTCGCCGTAGTAGCGGCGATGCGGCACGAAGTTCTGGAGGATGACCTCTTGGAGGTTGTCGAAGCCGGCGAGCGCCTCGAGCGCCGCCATCCGATCCGCCTCGGTCTCGCCGATGCCGACGAGGATGCCGCTGGTGAACGGGATCTTCAGGTCCGCCGCCGCCCGCAGCGTGCCGAGCCGCAGCGCCGGATCCTTCGTGGGCGACGCCTGGTGCGCGACGAGGTCGGGCCGGAGCGACTCGATCATCAGCCCCTGGCTGGCGGTCACCTCGCGCAGCCGGGCGAGCTCGTCGCGTCCGAGCGCGCCGAGGTTCGTGTGGGGCAGCAGCCCGCGCTCCAGCGCGCGCTCGCAGCACCACGCCACGTATGCGACGAAGTCGTCGAAGCCCAGCTCCGCGAGCCGCTCCCGCACGCCGGGGTGGTACGCGGGGTCGTCGCCGGTGAGGACGAGCAGCTCCTTGATGTTGCGCCGCACCGCGCCATCGAGCAGCCGCTCGACCTCGTCGGGGGTGTGGAGGTGCGGCTGATGCGTCGCGAAC
>DATHJG010001142.1:0-3151 GCA_035489875.1 Solirubrobacteraceae bacterium
TGACCGCCGAAGCTGACCACCGCCTCGATCTCGGCCGGCTCGCAGAACGGGGCGAGCACGACGCGCGTCAGCTCGGGCAGCGCCTCCTGCACGTCCTCGACGCGATCCTCGCGCGCGTAGCGCAGCAGGACGTGGAAGACGCCGCCGGCGACGATCTCGGCGCCGAGCGCCCCGCCGTCGGCGTCGGCGCGGGCGTCGCAACCCGGCTCGAGGAACGCGGTGAACGCCTCCATCGCCGCGCTCAGCCGTGCGTACGCGCGCTCGCCGACGATCGGCACCTCGAGCGTGCACGCGCGGACGAAGTCCGGCTCGGCCGCCAGCGTCTCCAGGAACGCGGCGAGCGCGTCGCGCAGGCGCACCGGCCACGGGTCGTCGCCCTCGTAGCGCTCGAGCGCGTTCAGGTACGCCCGCTGGGTCGACGCCGTGAACGCGGCCAGGAAGCACTCCTCCTTGTCGCCCACGAGCGCGAGCACCTCCGACACCGGCAGGAACGTCTCGGCGGCGATCTCCTCCAGCGTCGCGGCGGCGTAGCCGCGGTGGGCGATGACGCGCACCGCGGCGGCCAGGACACGATCGCGCTCCGTGCGAATCACGAACCCGGGTCCTTCCACGGCCGCGACCTTACACCCCGCGTGCCGGCGGGCGTGCGGGTTCAGGCGTCGGCTAGGACGGCGTCTTGCGCCGGCGGAGCTTGCGGTAATGGGCGGTCGCGACGTCGCGGCCCATGTACGGGAGCAGCACGGAGAACGTCAGGTCGGGCAGCAGCGTCGGGAGCTGCGCCGTCTCGCCGCGCAGCACGCGCGAGTAGATCACCTCGTGGATGCCGCCGACCAGCGTCTCGGACGTCAGCGCGGGCGGCCGCGCGGGCCTCGGCAGCTCCTCGGCCGCGCCCTGCTCGATCAGCTCGGTGAACCGGCGCATGACCGCGTTGCGGCGCTCGATCGCATTCGGGCCGGCCACCAGCACCTCGACGATGCACATGTTCGCGTAGGCCGGCTCGGCCGCCAGCAGCGTCAGGAACGCGCGCATGCAGTCCTCGACGCGGGTGATGAGCGAGTCGGTCCGGTTGAATGCGGACACGACGGCGTCCATCAACTGCGCCGAGACGTCTTCGTAGGAGACGAGGAACGCCTCCTCCTTGCTCTTGAAGTGCTCGTAGAACGTGCGCCTGGAGACGCCCGCGGCCTTGATGATGTCCTCGACGGTCATCGCCGCGTAGCCGACGTCGGCCACCGCTTCGGCCACGGCCGCCAGGATGCGCTCCCGCTGGTTGCCGAGGACGAACTCGCGCGGAAGGCCGTGGCGCCCCGGGGGGAGCTGATGCGGCTGTCGCTGGCGTTGCGTGGAGGATTGCGGCACCGTGGACAAACATACATCTCCTGCGGCGTGAATGCGTCAAATCGGTAGCCGGACTTGTGTATCAATCGTCGCATGCGTATGCTCGGCGGGGGTCAGGGGGGTCCCGCTGGAGGAGAGGAAGGGAGCGTTCGCCATGACCGCATTCGAGATGCCACCGCTGACCGGGACCTGCGGTCCCGGTTGCCCGACCTGCGCCGATCTCCGGCGCGCGGCGGTCGCGCTGATCGGCAGCATGGGACTCGACGGCGTGACGCCCGAGCGGGTCGCGCACGTCGCCGGCCTGCCGGAGGACGTGCTCGCCCTGCACGCGTGCGGCGACGTCGACGCGTGCGTCGCGGCGGCATACCGCGAGGCGACCGAGGGCATGCAGTCGCGCTTCGCCGCCCGGCTGCGCGAGGCCACGACGCGCGACCAAGGGCTGCGCGACGCGACCCGCGACCTCCTCGCCTACCTCGCCCGCCACGACGACGTCGCGGCGTTCGTCGTCGTCGAGGTGCTCAACGGCCCGCGCGAACTGCTGGAGCTGCGCGAGCACCTGCGCCAGGTGTCGGTCGCGAGCGTCCGCCGCGAGCTCGCCCGCTTCGACGGCGAGGCGGTCGCGCCGGAGCTGCAGGTCGAGATGCTCCTGGCGACGATGGGCCACGCGATCTCGCGCCAGGTGGCGACCGGCCAGACGGCGACGCTCCCCGCGGCGCTCGAGCCGGCGCTCACGATGGCGCACGCCTGCGAGCCGCTGCCGGGCTGAGCGTGGTCGGACCCGGGGCGCCGTTCGGTTTACGATACGGTTTCGTAACCAATGTCCACGGCATCCGCTCCGCCAGCCTCGCCCGGCCGTCCGCGCGACCCGCGCCGGGACGACGCGATCCGGGGCGCGGCGCTCGGGCTGCTCGCCGACGTCGGCTACGAGCGCATGACGATCGACGCGATCGCCGCCGCCGCCGGCGTCAGCAAGCCGACGATCTACCGCCGCTGGCCGGGCAAGCAGGAGCTCGTGGCCGACGTGATGCGCAGCCTCCCGTACACGCGCACGGCGACGCCCGACACGGGCAGCCTCCGCGGCGACCTGCTCGCCGCGGTCCGCCAGGCGGCCGACCACCAGCTCGAGAACGCACAAATCGCCGCGGGCCTCGCCAGCCGGCTGCGCGAGAGCGCGGAGCTCGCCCGCCTGGTGCGCGAGCACGCGGTCGAGGCCGTGCGCCGGCGGTTCCTCGCGCTGCTCGACCGCGCGGTCGCGCGCGGCGAGCTGCCCGACTGCGCCTCGGTCTCCCCCCTGTTCGCCGACGTCGCGCCCTCGCTGATCCACGTGCGCGTGCTGCTGAGCGTCGAGCCGGTCGACGACGACTTCGCCGCCGAGCTCGTCGACCGGATCCTGCTGCCGATCGTGCACTTCTCCCGGGCGGAAGCGTGATGCCCGCGGAGGTTAAGGGCCCGTCCAAGAAGTCGGCACGACCGGACGACGACCGTGGACACTTCGCCGGATCGCCACCCGAACCCTCGGAAATACGTCCGTATTCCCTTCGGGATTCGTGCGGCGCCCGGCTCGGTCCGCGGCCGTTCCGGCCGCACCGCCTGTTCTTGGACGGACCCTCAAAGCCGGACGAGCGCCTGGGGACGGTGCTCATCCACGCCTGAGGGGGACCCTGCGCGCGGCCCTTCCGGCCGCGCGCGGGGCTCAGGCGCCGGGGACGAGCGCGAGCACGCGCGCCGGGCTGCCGGTGCCGTCGACGAGCTTGAGCGGTGCGACGACGACGAGCGCGCCGACCGGCGGAAGCTGCGCAAGGTTCGCGAGCTG
>DATHJG010001143.1:0-4720 GCA_035489875.1 Solirubrobacteraceae bacterium
GCGTCGCCGCCCAGGTCGCGAAGAAACCGCGCGGGGCGCCGGGCACGGTGCGGTCGGCGAACTGCTCCAGCCGCTCGAAGTGGGCGAGCACGGGTCGCAGCACCAGGAACATCCCGATGTAGCTCGCCAGCCGCGCCAGCACGGCGAGGGGGAGGATGAGCTGCCCCACCAGCGGATCGATGTTCTCCGCCGCCCATCCGGCGAGGCGCAGCAGCAGGAGCCGCACGGTCCAGCCGGCCAGGAACCACGCCAGCAGTGCCGGCCAGGTGCGGGCGAAGGCGCGGAGGGCCAGGGCGATCACGATGCGAGCCTATCCGGGCTGATCCGGGTGGTTGTCGCACCGCTTCTGGTAGTATGTGCCTTGCGTTCCGACCCGCCGGCCAAGCCGGTTTCGGGGATTCTCGGATCGCGCACCTGGATCACAGATCCGTTCGAGCGCTGCCGGTCAGCCTCGGATCGGATCACTCACAGTCGGCGCCGACTCGGCGCCCGAGGAGCAGCATGGCCACATCCGGCCAGACACCGTCCGGTAAGAACCCGTCCGGTAAGAACCCGTCAGGCAAGAACGCATCAGGGGCGAAGAGATCGTCCCAGCGCGGCGGGGGTAAGCGTCCCGCGACACAGACCCGACGCCGCCAGCACCAGGACGAGACCGGCATCATCCCCGTCCTCGCGCGCACCGTGCGCACGATCGAGAATTCCGCGGAGCGCGGAAAGGTCAACCCCTCGAACCGCACCCGGTTCCGCGTCGTCGCGGTTCTCGTGCGCGAGGAGCGCGCCCGCATCAAGGCCGACACCGGCCTGACCGACGCGGAGCGCACGAAAGAGCTCACCCGGCTCGACGGCATCGCCACGATCATGGCGAAGACCGCGTCGCGTGACACGAGCCTCATCCAGCTGCTCACCGACAACGCGCCGCTCACCCCGGCCGCACAGGAGATGCGCCGCACCATGCTCATGGAGGGTGGAAGCGAGCTGAGCCCCGACGACCTGGTC
Organism: Solirubrobacteraceae bacterium; assembly: GCA_035489875.1. Lineage (GTDB taxonomy): Bacteria > Actinomycetota > Thermoleophilia > Solirubrobacterales > Solirubrobacteraceae > DASQMT01. Next base: position 997 of record DATHJG010001143.1, read on the forward strand.
GTCGTCACGGAGGCGCCGGCGAAGCCCGCCGACGAGGAGCGCCAGGTCGTGCCGCAGTCGGTGAAGCAGTTCCAGATGTCGAATCCGTTCCTCGCCCCCGACTTCTCGTCGGCGCAGGCGCACGCGAACACCGAGGGCCGCCTCAACAACTGGGAGCTCATCGAGCCGCTGTTCCGGTCGTTCGAGACCGGCGCCGGCGGCGGGGCCGCGACGATGAACCTGCCCGCGCCGCGCACCCGCGAGACGCCGGGCGGACTCGACCTCATGATCCACCAGGCCCGCTTCGTCGAGAGCGCACGCGTCGGTCACCGCAGCTACCTGCTCGCCGACGAGCCGGGGCTCGGCAAGACGGCGCAGGCGCTGCTCGCCGCGAACGTCACGGGCGCGTACCCGCTGCTGGTCGTCGTGCCGAACGTCGTCAAGGTCAACTGGGCCCGCGAGGTCGAGAAGTGGACCCCGCAGCGCTCGGCGACCGTCGTGCACGGCGACGGCGACGACATCGACGCGTTCGCCGACATCGTGATCGTCAACTACGAGGTGCTCGACCGGCACGCCGCCTGGCTCTCGCGCCGCGGATTCAAGGGCATGGTCGTCGACGAGGCGCATTTCATCAAGAACAAGGATTCGCAGCGCTCGAAGAACGTGCTCGCGATCTCGCGCAGCATCCGGGCCGCCAAGCCGGACGCCCTCTTCATCGCGCTGACCGGAACCCCGCTGATCAACCAGATCGAGGACTTCCGCATGATCTGGCAGTACCTCGGCTGGATCGACGACAAGAAGCCGCTGCCGCGTCTGATGCGCAAGCTCGAGGAGACCGAGCTGAGCCCCGGTGACCCCGGATTCTTCTCGGCGGCCCGTTCCGCCGTGATCGACATGGGCATCGTGCGGCGCAAGAAGGTGGATGTCGCGGCCGACATCCCCGCCCGGCGCATCGCCGACATCCCGGTCGAACTCGACGGCGAGTCGGGTCGCTCGATCCACGCCGCGGAGGCCGCGCTGGTCACCCGCCTGGTCGAGCGTTACCGCCGCCTCGCGGCCGCCCGGCCCGACAGCGAGCCGGCGGATCTCATCCGCATGGTCGCGTCGGCCGAGCTCGAGGAGTCGCGAGGCTCCGAGAGCGGCGACAACGTGTTCGCCATGGTGCGCCGCATCGGTCAGGCCAAGGCGACGCCGGCGGCCGACTTCACGACCAACCTCGCGCGCAACGTCGGCAAGGTGGTGTTCTTCGCCAAGCACATCGACGTGATGGATGCCGCGGAGGCGCATTTCGCGGCGGCCGGTCTGAAGACCGTGTCGATCCGCGGCGATCAGACCGCGAAGGCCCGCACGGCCGCGCTCGACGCGTTCACGAACGATCCGGATGTGGCGGTCGCCGTCGCGTCGCTGCTGACGGCGGGCGTTGGCATCAACCTGCAGGCCGCGTCGAACGTCGTTCTGGCCGAGCTGAGTTGGACGAACGCGGAGCAGACCCAGGCCATCGATCGCGTGCACCGCATCGGGCAGGAGTTGCCGGTCACCGCCTGGCGCATCATCGCGGCCGGCACGATCGACGGTCGCATCTCGGAGCTCATCGACTCCAAGGCCGGGCTCGCCGCCCGCGCCCTGGACGGCGACGCCGCCCTCGAGGCGGCCGCGGGTTCGGTGCAGCTGGAGGCCCTCGTGACGCTGCTGGAAACGGCGTTGGAGCCGGTGGTCGAGTAGCCGCAACGCGGCGTATCGGGGCCACAACCCGAACCCTCAACTATCTAGCGAGACTTCACGTCTTGCGTCTGCTATTCACCTGCCGGTAACTTCGTCATCACTGAGGAACGCAAGTTCCGAAGTAACAGAAGGGCCCTCGGGACTCGACGAACCGCCGGACGCAAGTCTGGCGGAACGCGGAAACGGGGGCCCTTCGTTTGTGTACCCCGACATTGCCGTTCTGTCCCCATCTCTGCGGACACCCGCAATGGGGGCAGACGTCGGATACCCCGATCCGTAGTCTCATGAGTGCACTAGTTGGGGGACTAGCGGCGGCGGTGATCTCGTCAAGAACGAGAACTGGTTACGGGGGTATCCAGTTCGCGGACGAGGCACCGCCGCCAGTATTTAACCCGCCACTCGCACGCTAAGCCCAGCAAGCATCCAAGCTGGCGGCGTAGCGTCTCCGGCATGGCAAGCCCGTCGAAGCCCCACGCGAAGCGCACCGGACCCGGTGCCTATTCGGGGTGGGGTCTCGGCATCGCCGTCGGTATCGCGATCGGCGTCTCGATCGGCATCGCGATGAACAACGTCGCTGTCGGCATCGGGATCGGCCTGGCGATCGGCATCCTGTTCGGTCTCGCGTTCACGCGCTCGAAGAACGCGCAGGACTCCCGCGCGGACCACGAAGACAAGCAGTAGCGAGACTCTCAACCCTCTAGCGAGAGTTCACCTCTTGCGTGCCGTCCGGCGCTGAGTATTGTCGTCTCAACCGATGAGGCGAAAACCCGAAGCGGCCGGCCTGTTCTTGCCAGCGATGGCTTTGATAGCCCGACTGCGGAGGGCCGCTCCCGCCCCGAGGCGCAAGCCAGAGTGCGGGAGTGGGCTACGTGCCGCGAGGGTTTACTCTCGCCGCCGCGTAGCTCGCCCTGACCCGAGAGCTCGCGGGTCGGTGGCTGCCGATTCGACCACAGAATGGCCCTGGGACTTCTAGACCCGGGGCCATTCGTGCGTCTACTCGGTGCGGGTTCGCAGAAAATCGTTCATCCCATCCGACAGCGCGTGATCGACGGGGAACTCGACGCCGTCGATCGCCCGCACCGGTGCCGCGTGTCGCACGCTCGACACGAGCCACGCCGCATCGGCGGCCAGCAGGTCGGACGGCGTCAGCAGCTCGTACCCGGTCTCGTAGCCCTGGCCCTCGACGAAGCGGAACAGGTCAGCCTGCGTCGTGCCGGTCAGGATGCCGAGGTCGAGTCGCGGGGTGACGATGCGTCGGCCCGTGCGCAGCACGAGATTCGAGACGGCCCCCTCCAGCAGGAACCCGTCGGAGCTGACGAAGAGTGTGTCGTCCGCGTCCCGTCGTGCGGCCTCGCGGAACGCCGCGCGGTTGATCGCGTAGCTCAGCGTCTTCGCGCCGGCGAGCAGCCACGGCGACGTGTTCGCGATGTCGTGGTGGTAACCGCGATCGAGGAGCACGATCCGGATGCCGGTGGTGCGCACCGCGGAGTAGTCGGGTGAGACGGTGGCGTACGCCCACCCCGTCGGGACGTCCTCACCCTCGACCCCGCGGGTCAGCACGATCTTGACGAAGCCCTCGTCGACGGCGCCCTCGTCGACGGCGCCGAGCCGGCGGGCGACCTCGACCACCACATCCCGCCACGCGTCGAGATCGGGCGGCGGCAGTTCGAGCAGGGCGGCGGAGTGCGCGAACCGCCGCAGGTGCGGCTCGAGCGCCTGCAGGTGCCCGGCTCCGATGCTGATGGTCTCGAACACCCCGTCACCTCGGGTAGCGGAGAGGTCCATGACCTCGAGCTGCGGTGCGCCGGCCTCGACGAAGCGGTGCCCGAGGATCGCTCCTCCGTCGGCCGCGAACTCGACCATCGCGAGGACGGCGGCGCTCACGCGCTGCGCCGTACGCGGTCGTCCCGGCCGGCGTCGTTCCGGCTGGCAGAGGACCGGTTGACGTCGCCGAGCATCGACCAGATCGTGCCGGACAGCGCGGGGTAGGCGAGGGCGATCTGCCGCAGCATGCGGTAGTTGA
>DATHJG010001144.1:0-2115 GCA_035489875.1 Solirubrobacteraceae bacterium
GACGCAGGCGCCGCTCACGATCCGCGACGCGCAGGGCCGCGTGCTCGTCACCGTCTACGCGCGCGAGCGCGCGTCGCTCGCCGCGGTCACGCAGCGCAGCGAGGCGGCCGGGCTCGTCCCGACCACCGAGTCCGGCGACCAGCAGGCGATCCAGGGCTTCGTCGCTGTCGGCGACATCCAGCGGCTGGCCAGGACCGCGGGCGTGGCGAGCGTCGCCCAGGCGCTGCGGCCGTACACGAAGGTCGGCGCAGCGACGTCGCAGGGTGTCCGCGCGCAGCGTGCGAATCGCGTGCCGCGTGGGATCGACGGGCGCGGCATCACCGTCGGCGCGCTGTCGGACTCGTTCGACAAGGCGACCGAGTTCGTCACCGGCGGGCCGCTGACGATCCACGCGGCGGACGACATCCGCACCGGCGACCTGCCGAAGGAAGGCGTCACCGTGATCGAGGACGCGGCCGACGGCGCCGGGGTCGCGGACGAGGGCCGCGCGATGCTCCAGATCGTGCACGACGTCGCGCCGGGCGCGCGCCAGTGCTTCGCCACCGCGTTCACCGGCGACCTCGGGTTCGCCGCCAACATCCGCGCGCTCGCGGACCGCAGCGGTCCGTGCAAGGCCGACGTGATCGTCGACGACGTTGGCGCGCAAGGCGTGCACTACTACTCGTCCGCCGGCAACGGCTCGTCGCAGCAGGCCTACCAGGCGCCGCTGCGGGTCGTGTCCTCGCCGCAGGGCGCGAACCTCGACCTGACCGGCGTCGACCCCAAGCTGTTCGCCGGCGGGTTCCAGGACTTCGATCCGGGCCCGGGGGTGGACGTCGCGCAGGACCTCGTGCTCGGCGGCGTCGACGCCGGCTCCGGCGACGGGATCCTCGACCTGCAATGGGACGACCCGGTCGACCCGGACGGCGCGCCGCTCGGCGATCCCATCGTGCAGACGACGGGGGAGATCACGGCCGCCGCGCCGGTCGCGTCGATCCCGTTCGCCGGCACGGCCGGCCAGACGATCCAGGCGATCGTCGACGCGATCCCGTCGGGCGAGACCGACTTCATCCTCACGCTGAAGGACCCGGCGGGCGCGGTGCTGCAGGAGATCGACACGGGCACGAGCCCGGAGTCCGTCGTGCAGACGCTCGACGCGAGCGGCACGTACACGTTCGAGATCAGCGGCTTCCAGGGCGATCTCGGCGACTTCACGTTCGAGGTCCGGCCGGTGCTCGGCTCCTCGCGCACGACGACCGACCTCAACGCGTTGTTCTTCACCCGCAACGGGCAGTTCCTGTTCGCTGCGAGCGACCTCAACAAGCTGAGCGGCCGGCCGTTCGAGATCACGGGCTTCCAGGGCCGCGGCGGGTTGCAGCTCGTGATCGCCAAGGGCAGCACCGACCCGGGCGAGGCGACCCAGCTGCGCTACCAGCTCTATGACGGGCTCCAGTACAGCGAGTACGTCCAGCCGCTGGCGCCGAGCATCTACGGGCACCCGCTCGCGCGCGGCGCGACCGCCGTGGCGGCGTACGACCCGTTCGGGCCGCTGCTGCCGGAGGACTACACGTCGGTCGGCGGCGACCTGCCGATCCTGTTCGACTCGGACGGCAACCGCCTGCCCGAGCCGGACGTGCGGCGCGCGCCGCAGATCGCGGCGACCGACGGCGGGAACACGACGTTCTTCACCCGCGACAGCGCGCTGGATCGCGACACGCAGCCGAACTTCTTCGGCACGAGCGCCTCGGCGCCGCACGCGGCCGCGATCGCCGCCCTGGTGCTCCAGGCGGCCGGCGGGCGCGGATCGCTCAGCCCCGACGGGATGCGGGCGCTGCTGCAGCGCAGCGCGTTCCCGCACGACCTCGACGTGCAGCACGCGGAGGCGTCGGGCGGCGGGTTGAGCATCAGCGCCGACGGGGAGCTGGGCAGCGAGCGGCGCGACTCCCGGCCGCAGTGGACCACGACGGGCTCGATGGACGACCCGCGGTTCTTCACGGTCCGCTACTCCGGCCCCGGCTCGCTGGTGTCGCTGACGTTCGACGGCAGCGGCGCGAACCCGACCGGTCAGCGCCCGGCCGGGATCGTGTTCGACCCGCGGCCGTTCGCCGGCTTCCCGGCGCTCGGCGCGCCGCTGCT
>DATHJG010001145.1:0-6570 GCA_035489875.1 Solirubrobacteraceae bacterium
ATCGATCCCGCGCTGCTCCATCGTCGCGGCGGAGATCCCCGCGGCGCTACTTTCAGACGGCATGGCTCCCTCGCTCGTTCGGAACCCTTCGACTGGCGAGCATCAAACTGCGCGCGACCCCGCCCGACTAGTGACAGATGATCCGAAGATCGCACGGCCCGGGCGCGCTGGTCTCGTAGGATCCTCCAATGCGCCTGCACGAGCTGGTCGCCGAGTCGCGCCTAGAGCTTCGGCCACTCGCCGGGCACCAGCGACTCGGAGACGAGGTGCGCTGGGTCCACGTCACCGACCTGCTCGATCCATCCCCCTACCTGCGCGGCGGCGAGCTGATCCTCACCAACGGGCTGTGGCGCTCCTCCCCCGCCGACTCCGACCGGTTCATACACGCCCTCGCAGACTCCGGGGTCCCGGCCGTCGGCTTCGCCGTCTACCGCGGCGAGAAGGTGCCGGCCGACGTCGTGCGCGCTTGCGACCGGCATGGCCTGCTGCTGCTGGAAGTCCCCGACCAGCCGTTCCAGGACATCGAGGAGCACGTGATCGGCGCGATCACGGCCGAGCGCACCCGCGCACTCGAGCAAGCGATGCGGATGGAGCAAGAGCTCACACGCCGCGCCGCCCGTGGGGACGGCGTGAACGGCATCCTGGGCGTCGTCGCCGGCGAGTGGACGGCCCCCGCGTGGACGATCGACCCCAGCGCCAAGCTGCTCGGATGCGGGGACCCGCCGCCGTCGAAAGCCGACGTCGCGGCGGCCTGGCTGACCGCCGCGCGCAGCAGCGCCGAGCTCGCGCTGGGCGACGGCCGCCCCGGCACCATCAGCGTCATCCTGGACCCGGACACGGGATGCTGGGAGGGCGCGCTGGTGCTGGAGCGCGACCCCGCCACAATGGGCGAGGGCGACACGGCACGCCTGCAGCTCGTTGGCGACCACCTGCGCCTACAGCTCCGACAGCTGAGGGCGGCCGAGCGGCAACGACGCGACACGGTGGCCGCCGTGGTCCGCGACGTCATGGCAGGGTCCGAGCGGTCCGGCGCCACCGCCGAGGAGCTCCGCCGGCTCGGCCTTGACGCCGGTACGCCCGCACTAGCGGTGTCCGTCGCGGCGGGCGAGGACGTGCCGCTCGACATCGTCGCGGACGGCGTCGCCGCCCTGTTCCGGATGCGCGGCGCCGCCGTGCTCGTGACCGTGATCGACGACCGAGTCGTCGCGCTCGCAGGGCTCGGCGCGGAACCGATCGCAGAGCGAGACCTGGCGGAACTCGGGGACAGGAGGCTCGCGCTGGGCATTGCGACGGTGTCGCCCGGACACCTGCGCCGGGCGCTGGTCGAGGCCGACGAGGCACGGCGCTTCGCCGCGGCGCAGACAGCGCGCCCGGCGATCGCCCGCAGCAACGCGCTGGGCTCGCATGCGCTCGTGCTCGCACTGACCGAACCCGACGTCCGCGAGGCGTTCTCGCGCAGCGTGCTCGCGCCAATCGAGTCCTACGACCGCGAGCGCCGCACCGACCTCGTCCACACGCTGCGCAGCTACCTCGCCAACTGCGGGGCCTGGAGCACGACGGCGGAAGCCTTGCACGTCCACGTCAACACGCTGCGCTACCGAGTTGCCCGGATCGAGCAGCTGACCGGCCGCGATCTCGCCTCCATGGACGACCGCGTCGACTTCCACCTCGCGCTGCGGATGCGCGAGATGTGACCCGCGCGGCGGGCACGGTGACAGGCACGGCCGATTCTGGTTCATGTGCAGTGCTCATCCCGGGTGGTCTGGCTCACGCTGACGACCGACGCGCACTCGGTCGGGCGGCATGTTTGTTCCCCATGACGGATGCCTACGGGCCATGCCAGCAGACGAAATCCCGAACGCCTTGCGTTAGCAGGGCCTTCGTCTTGATCGGGGAGACAGGATTTGAACCTGCGACCGCCCGGCCCCCAGCCCGAACGATCCCGCGGTGACACGTGGACGTTGGCACAACGCCGCCCGGTTGAAGCTCTTGACCTGCCCCGAGTTGCTGTGCGCGTCGCCGTCAAGCTCGGCGGACCGCAGGCGGTCGGGTTCGGTGCGGGGGACGTCGTGCTGCTCGCGGTCAGGAGCCAGGACATGGAGGCGGCGATCCGTGCCCTCGCCGAGTCCGCTCCCCCGGAGACGCCGCTGGTCTGCCTCCAGCACGGGCTCGAGAACCATGCCGTCGTGCTCAGCGACGCCGGCGAGCCGTCACGGGAGCACCACGATACGCAGCCTGACCAAGAATGCTGGCACGGCACGGTCGTGCCTGAGGTGCCGTGGCGACTCCTGCGTCATCGCGGCAAGGGCCTAAGTGACGCGATCGCATGTGCCGAGTGCGCCCTGGGCGTCGGTGGAGCTGGATCCGCCACGCGCCACGAGCAGCCTCACGAGCAGACCGCCTTGCGCCAGCCCCAGCCGTTGTTGAAGTCGCCGAAGAACTGGGTCTTGTCCATCCCGAGCGTGGCGGGGAAGCCGCTGTCATCGGCCGGGTTCACCGGCTCGAACAGTGGGTCGACGAGGCTCGACGGCGGGTCGCTGCCGGGCTCCCAGATCGTCGGGTTGTTGCCGCGCCAGTAATCGTTCACGAGTTGCATCTGGTCGTCGCTGCTCTTGAGCACGCGCAGCCCGTACCGGGCTGCTGCAAGTGACGGTGGAGCTACTCCCGGGGCGGGGCTGCTGCAAGTGACGGTGGAGCTAAAGTCGCGCTATGGCGGACCAGCGGCTCTGGGCCCCATGGCGCATGCAGTACGTGCAAGGCGAGCGCGGCGAAGCGGGCTGCATTTTCTGCCTCGCCGCAGAGCCCGGCGACGACGCGGCGCGATTCGTCATGCACCGCAGCGCCGGTTGCTTCGCGATGCTCAACGCGTTCCCCTACAACAGCGGGCACCTCATGGTCTCCCCGGACCGCCACGTGGCCTCGCTGGCCGACCTCGACGACGACGAGTCCCTCGAGCTCATGCGCCTGCTCCGGCGCGCGCTCGGTGCGCTCCGCGCGGAGTACCGGCCCGACGGCTTCAACATCGGCGTCAACGAGGGAAACGTCGCCGGCGCCGGCTTCGCCGGTCACGTCCACGTGCACATCGTCCCGCGTTGGGAAGCCGACAGCAACTTCATGGCGGTGACGGCGGACACGCGCGTGCTGCCGCAATCGCTCGAGGACTCCTATGCGGCACTGCGGACGCGCTTCACCTGAACTGAGGCGCCGCATCCGTAGGCGGTCAACCGTCCCGGTGGCCAGGTCCGGCGAGCTCGCCGCGAGGCCATGAGCGAGCAGCTCCCGCCCGGGGCCGGCATCGCTGTGCTCGTCATCCCGATGCCGGGCAACGCAGAACCGCCGACAGACACTCCGGCGGCGATGATCGCTTGGCTGTACCGCCACGGCGCGCCGCGCACGGGCGAGGTGCTCAGGCGCCTGGATCGCCACGGCTGGACAATCGAGCCGCCCGAGCCTGCCGCCGCCACGCAGACAGCGCTCTGGGCCAGCGCGCACTTCGCCGACGTCGAGCAGGCGCGCGCCGCGGCTCGGCCCTTCGTGGGTCGCGTCAACGACCAGATGCGCTGGGGAGCCACCGAGCGGGCCGCGACGCTGGTGCCGGTCGCCGGGCCGCCAGGCGCCGACCCGCCAGGGCGGCTCTGACGATCGTCGTCTGCTCCACGAGCACCCGCCGCCTGCGCAATCACTTGGCGATGGCGACCGGATCCGTCGAGGCGCTGAGCGCCGAAGGACGCGAGGCCTTCGCGCGCGCCGACGCCGTGATCTCGCGGCGTGCCTTTGAGGCAGCGCTCGCCGAGCGCGAGAGCGGCGAGTTGTTCGACGGCCTCGCCCGCGCGCTGTATCTGGGAGGTCGACCATCCGGGCTCGATCGAGGCGCATGAACGCGGCTTCGCCGCCTACAGGGAAGAGGGGCGACGCACTGACGCGGGTGGCAACACTGCCGTGGGCCGAGAGGATGCCGCGGATCCCCGGCGGCGCCGCGTGCCGACACAATCCAGGCATGCCGGGGATGTCCTCCTTCGCCGAGCTCGCCGCCGCGCCGGACCCATCCCTCGACGCCCTCACGCTCGCGCTCGCGGCAGAGTTCCGCGCAGTCGACGCGACCGGCGCCATCGCCCGGCTCGACGTCCTCGGCGCGGAACTCGCGGACGCGGCGGCGCGAACGGCCGCGACCCCGGTTGCGCAGGCGCGCGCGTGCGCCCAGCTACTGGGCGGCGCGCACGGGTTCGCCGGGGACCGCGAGGACTACGACGACCCGGCCAACTCGATGCTCGACATCGTGCTGAGGAGGCGTCGCGGGCTGCCGATCCTGCTGTCGGTCGTCTACGTCGAGGTTGCTCGGCGCGTCGAGATCCCGCTCGCCGGCTTCGGACTGCCGGGCCACTTCGTGGTCGGCCACTTCGGTGCCACTCCCCCGCTGCTGCTTGATCCCTTCGCCGGCGGCAACGCCCTGGAGACAGACGTCCCAGCGACCTTCGTCCGGCCCTGGGCTGCTCGAGAGATCGCGCTGCGGATGCTCAACAACCTCGTGGCGGCCTACCGGCGACGCGGCGACCTCGGTGGCGCCATCCGCGCCGCCGACATGCGACTCGCGCTGCCCGCCGAGGAACCGCTTCGCTCCACCCAACGGGCCGAGTTGCTCGCCCTGCGAGCGCGGCTCAACTGACAACTCATCGACGCATCGAGCTCGGCTCAAGCGGTGTGCGAGTCGGGCCGAGTCTGATGCCTGCGTGCGCGCGTGGTGTCGTTTCTTGACCGCGCGCCATCGCCTGGATTCCGGGCCGCGAAGCCGCCTCTGACTCGAGCGAAGGCCGTTCCCGTCTGCCGCCATCGCGCGCGTCGTCAGCCGCCCGCAGGCCGCGTGCCCTGGTCTCGCATCCGCGGCGAGGATCGAGAGCGGGCTCCCGGTCAAAGCCCGCTCACGGCCCGGCGAAGTGCAGCGGTTCGTGCAGCGGACGCCGCGCCTCCTTGGCCCGCACGACGGTGACCGGCACCTGCAGTCGCTCCACCTTCCTCGGAAGGTCGCGCTTCAGCCAGTGTGACACCCGCGCGGGCAGCGTCGAGATGATCACCTCGTCGAAGTGCTCGTGGATGAGCGTCCGCTCGACCGCGAGCAGCGCATCGGCCGGTCCGATCATTGCCGTCACCGTCTCCCCGGCCGCCTCCTCGAGCAGGGGGATCGCGAGCTCGAGCGTCTTCCTGGCCTCCTCGTCTCCGAACGGGACCTCGCTCGGGAGCTGAGGGACGAGGAGGGCGAACGAGCAGGGCCTCCGGCGGGCTCGTTCGCGCACCGCCTCGATCAGGGCCGGCGTGGCGGCGGTCCGATTCGCAACGATCAAGATGCGCGCCGAACTGGACTCTGACATCTGCATTCCCCGTAGCGCTCGTGCCGATTGTCTCATAGCGTAGACCGCAGCCGCAGGAGTTGGCGCCCACACGCGGGGTGTGGTTCGGCAGCAGTCGCTCGCCTCGCCGCCGCTTGTCGAGCGCGCCGCCCGTCGGTCCGCACAAGGTGAAAGTCGACGGAGCGCGCGAGCCGTGGCAGGCACTCGAAGGCGTCGGGGCGACCGCGCGGCTGATACTGGCCCTTCGGGCGTGCGGACCGGCTGCGGCGTCCACAGCCGCTACATCTCCTCCAAGCTCATGTGCTGGGTCAGTGCCGGAACCCAACGCTCGACCGTTACGAGGCCCCGACGATCGAATCGCGGGCCGCTTGCGCTCGTCGAAGCGAGGAGTAGCCTCGGACGCGGCTATGGCTTGCTCCCCCGCCGGTCGGCGCTGGGCATGCGGCGGCGGGCTAGAGGAGGGAGGTGCTATCGCGGAACGATGCGACGGTCGAACGCAACCGGCACCCACAAGAAGGGAGCGCCACATGTTCGCAAGCATCAGGAGGTATCGCCTGCACCGCGGGTCGATCGATGAGCTGACGCGCCGCGTGGACGACGGCTTCGCCGAGGACATCGGCCGGCAGCCGGGATTCGTGGCGTACGAGTTCCTCGACTGCCGCGACGGCGAGATCATGACGCTGAGCGTCTTCCGCGAAGCCGACCAGGCCGAGGCGTCGCGCGAGTTCGCCCAGCGGTGGACCGAGGAGAACCTCCAGGACCTCGAGTTGAGCCGCCTCGACGCGATGCGAGGCGAGATCCTCGTCAGTCGAGCGGCCGAGGACATGCTCGAGCCGGCCCACGCCGGAGCCGCCCGCAAGTTCGCCACCGTGCGACGCTACGCGCTCCGGTCCGGCTCGATCCCAGCGCTCATGCACATCGTCGACGAGGTCTTCGCCGAGCAGATCGGAGCGATGGAGAGCTTCGAGGCCTATCACGCGCTCGACTGTGGCGGCGGCGAGATCGTCTCGATCACCCTCCTCCGGGACGCGGCGGCGGCGGAGGACGCCGACGAGCTGGCGCTCGAGTTCGTCCGCCGAGAGCTCGGCGATTTCGACATCGAGCACACCGAGGTGATCGGCGGCGAGGTCCTCGTAAGCCGCGCGATGGCCGAGCTGCTCGAGCCCGCGCACGCATAAGCTCAGGTGGGGCGGGGAGCGCTCACCCGGACTCCCGCCCTACCTCCGCG
>DATHJG010001146.1:0-2221 GCA_035489875.1 Solirubrobacteraceae bacterium
CTGACGCTCCCCGGCTTCACCCACGACCGCTTCAGCGCGTTCCATCCACTCGCCGCCGCGTCGCCCCACATCCGGCGCCTGGGGCTCGACCGGCACGGCCTGCGCTGGCGCTGGGCGCCGATCGTCGTCGCCGACCCCACCGCGGACGGGAGCGTCGCGCTGCTCTCGTCGGACCAGGAGGAGACGTGCGCGTCGCTCGACGCGTTCGCGCCCGGCGACGGCGCCGCCTGGCGCGAGCTGAGCGCCTGGTGGCTCCGGATCGGCCCGCCGTTCCTCGAGGCCGTGCTCGACCCGTTCCCGCCGCTGCGCGCCGGCGCACGCTTGCTCGCCGCGCTCGGCGATCGGCGCGCCGTGCTCGACTTCGCCCGCTTCGGGACGCTGCCCGTGCGGCGCCTCGCGGAGGAGCGCTTCCGCGGCGCGGGAGCGGCGCGGCTGCTCGGCGGCAGCGCGCTGCACGCGGACATCAGCCCCGAGGGGGCGGGCGGCGCCGTGTTCGCCATGGTGCTGCTCGGGCTCGGGGAGCACGTCGGCTGGCCCGTGCCCGAGGGCGGCGCCGGGCGGCTGACCGACGCGCTCGTGGCGCGCCTCCAGGCGGCCGGCGGGCGCGTCGTGTGCGGCGAGCGGGTGGACCGCGTGCTGGTGCGCGGCGGCCGCGCCGTCGGCGTGCGCAGCGCCGACGGGCGCGAGGTGGAGGCGCGGCGGGCCGTGCTGGCCGACGTCGGCGCGCCGCAGCTCTACCTGTCGCTGCTCGAGCGCGACGACGTGCCCGGCCGCGTGCTGCGCGCGATCCGGCGCTTCGAGTACGACCCGGGCACGGTCAAGGTCGACTGGGCGCTCGGCGGCCCGATCCCGTGGACGGCCGCGCACACCGCCCGCGCCGGAACCGTCCACGTCAGCGGCGGGATCGACGCGCTCACGCTCCAGTCGGCCCAGCTCGCCCGCGGGGAGATCCCCGCCGAGCCGTTCCTGCTCGTGGGCCAGTACGCCCACTTCGACCCGTCGCGCCAGCCCGCCGGGAGGGAGACCGCGTGGGCCTACGCGCACGTGCCACAGCGCGTGCGCGGCGACGCCGGGGCGGAGGGGCTGACCGGGCGCTGGGATCGCTCCGAGGTCGAGCGCATGGCCGACCGGATGGAGGCGCGGCTCGAGGCCGTCGCGCCCGGTTTCCGCGGCCGCATCCTCGCCCGCCACGTGGCGGGGCCGCGCGAGCTGGAGGCCGCCGACGCCAACCTCGTCGGCGGTGCGCTGAACGGCGGCACCGCGCAGCTCCACCAGCAGCTCGTCCTCCGCCCGATCCCCGGGCTCGGCCGCACGGAGACGCCGGTCCGCGGCCTCTACCTCGCGTCGGCGTCCGCGCATCCCGGCGGCGGCGTGCACGGAGCGTGCGGCGCGAACGCGGCGCGGGCCGCGCTGGCCCACGCCCGCCTCAGGCGCCGGTGACGAACCGCTCGAGCTCCGCGTGCCCGCCCGACGCGCGCGGCGCGCCGTGGGCGAGCAGCAGCGCGTCGAACTCCCGCTCCGCGACGATTCGGTCCAGCGCCGCGCGCAACCCGCGCTTGACCTCCTCCGGGTCGTCGCCGAGCAGCCAGTCCGGCATGTAGCGCAGGGCCCCATCGCGGTCGCGCAGCACGCAGTCGGCGAGCGCGAGCACGCCCGGCCCGGCGTCGATGTGGAGCGCGACCTCCTCCGGCGTGATCGCGCCGACCTCCAGCACGGTCACGCCCGGGGCGGGCGTGTCGCCCGGGGGCATCGGCTGCACGTCGGGCCCGTGCGCGAACTCGCGCATCCCCGCCGGGTGGCAGAAGATCGGGCAGCCGAACTCCTCCGCGTCGCGCAGATGGTGGCGATTGGTGAGCAGCGCGCGCTGCGGCGTGCGCTCGTCGAACCAGCCGAGCCCGTCCTCGGGGGCGATCGGGTCGATCAGCGTGCCGCTGTCGAGCAGGAACGCGGAGTGCGCCGGCGCGCCGGTGTTCGGGTGGATCGCGCTCCAGTGGAAGACGCCGGGGATGACTTCGTCCATCTCCCGCTCCTACCCCGTCGCGGGCTTCGTCGTGTATACGGCCGGGTCGCCCTGGACGATCCAGATCTCCGGGTTCGTCGCCGGGACGAACGAGCGGTCGCCGCCCGGCTCGCGGGTGTCCGGCACGGAGTCGCCGCTCGGCCGGTGCATGATGAAGTTGACCGGCTTGGTGTCGTCGACGAGCGGGATCTCGTAGCGCGC
>DATHJG010001147.1:0-12253 GCA_035489875.1 Solirubrobacteraceae bacterium
GACCGCGCGGTCGCGCGCGGCGAGCTGCCCGACTGCGCCTCGGTCTCCCCCCTGTTCGCCGACGTCGCGCCCTCGCTGATCCACGTGCGCGTGCTGCTGAGCGTCGAGCCGGTCGACGACGACTTCGCCGCCGAGCTGGTCGACCGGATCCTGCTGCCGATCGTGCACTTCTCCCGGGCGGAAGCGTGATGCCCGCGGAGGTCAAGCCGGACGAGCGCCTGGGGACGGTGCTCGTTCACGCCTGAGGGGGACCCTGCGCGCGGCCCTTCCCGGCCGCGCGCGGGGCTCAGGCGCCGGGGACGAGCGCGAGCACGCGCGCCGGGCTGCCGGTGCCGTCGACGAGCTTGAGCGGTGCGACGACGACGAGCGCGCCGACCGGCGGAAGCTGCGCAAGGTTCGCGAGCTGCGTGACGCCGTACTTGCCGGCGCCGAGGAAGTGCGCGTGGACTGGGAACGGCGGATCGAAGCCGCCGGCCTGGCCGGCGTCGGTGCCGACGGTCTCGACGCCGATGCCCACGATCGGCGTCTCCCGGGCGAGCCAGCGGGCGCACTCGGCGTCCGGGCCGGGCGTGCGCGAGCGGCCCTCCTGGATGTTGAGGAACGCGTCCTGGTCCTGCGCGCGGGCGTCCCACCCGGTGCGCAGCAGCAGCCAGCCGCCGGCGGGCAGCGGCCCGTGCTCGGCGGTGAACGCGCGCACGTCGTCGACCGTGAGCAGGTAGTCGGGATCCGCCGCCGCCTCCGCCGACTTGTCGATCACGACGGCGGGGCCGATCAGGCGGGCGGGCGGCACCGACGCGACGTCGTCGCCGTCGCGGCCGGTGATCCAGTGGATCGGGGCGTCGAAGTGCGTGCCGACGTGCTCGCCGACCTCGAGCAGGCTCCACGCCCACGCGGGGCCGCGGTCGTCGTAGCGGCTCAGCTCGCGGCGGCTGAGGCCCGGCGTGTTGACGAACGGCGCCGGGAGCTGCAGCACCGGCGTGCGCTCGCTCAGCGGCTGGGTGAGGTCGACGAGCCGAACGGCGCCGGACGCGAGCGCGCCGGCGAGGTCGCCGAGGAGGGTCTGGGAGGCGGACATGGGGCTCCTGGGTCGCGGGGGTTCAGTGGCCGCGGAAGGCCTCCTCCAGCCAGTCCGCGCAGAGATCGGGGTCGACCTTGGCGTCGACGACGAGCGGCCGGTCGCGCGCGGCGAGCCAGTCGCGCACGCCGTCGAGGTCCGCGATGGTCCGGACCGTCAGGCCGCGGCAGCCCGCCGCCTCGGCGAGCGCCGCGAAGTCGGTCGGCGGGAACTGGGCGAGGTCGACCGCGTGGCCGAGCGGGCGGAAGTGGTGGACCTCCGCGCCGTAGGCGTCGTCGTCGTAGACGACCACGAGCATCGGGAGCGCGAGCCGGCCGAGCGTCTCCAGCTCCGGCAGCGCCATCAGCGCGCCGCCGTCGCCGAGCGCCGCCACCGTCAGCCGGTCCGGGCGGGCGAGCGCGGCGCCGATCGCGTTGCCGAGGCCGAGGCCGACGCACTGGAACGCCTGCGGGAAGACGAACCCGGCCGCGTCCGGGACGCGCAGCAGCATGGCCGGCCAGCCCATGAAGTGGCCAGAGTCGACGACGACGATCCGCTCCTCGGGCAGCAGCTCGTCGAGCGCGATCGTGAGCGTGCGGGGATCGACACAGCCATCGGCGGTGGATTCCTCGTACGGCTCGTCGCGCCACCCGTGCGCCGCGATCTCGGCGGCGAGCGCCGGGCCGCGCCGCCCGCCCGCGCGCGGCTCGATCGCCGCGAGCAGCGACGTCGCGGTGGCCGCCGCGTCGCCGATCACGCCGACGTCGACGGGCCGGTGCGCGCCGAGTGCGGCGGCGTCGAGGTCGACCTGGACGACGCGCGCGTCCGGGCCGATCAGCGTGCCGTGCCGCGTCGTCCACTGGTTGAGCGCGGCGCCGAACGCGACGATCGCGTCGGACTCGCGCAGCAGCCGCGCGGCGAGCGGCGACGAGAAGCCGCCCGCGATGCCGAGGTCGAACTGGTCGCCGCGAAACAGCCCGTTCGCGACCGCAGTGGTCGCGAGCACGGCGCCGGCGCGCTCGCCGAGCGCACGCAGCGCAGGCCCGGCGCCGGCGAGCACCGCGCCCCGGCCGGCGACGATCGCGGGCCGCTCCGCCGCGGCCAGCAGCTCCGCGACCGCGGCGACCGCCGACTCGGCCGGGCGCGGCGCGGCGAGCGGAGGCGCCGCCGCCTCGGTCGCGATCGCATCCGGCACCGCCTGCGCCTGGACGTCGAGCGGCAGCATCAGCACCACCGTGCGGCGCTCGATCCGCGCGCGGCGCGCCGCGCGCACCGCGTCGGCGACCGCGGTCGCCGCGCCGTGCACGCGCTCCCCCACCGCGCCGACCGACTCGACGAGCGCGTCCTGGTCGATGCGGAAGTTCGAGCGCAGCGCGGCGGCGGGCGTGTCGGCCGCGAGCAGGAGCAGCGGCGTGCGGCTCTTCGCCGCCTCCGTCAACCCCGTGATCGCGTTCGTCAGCCCGGGACCCTGATGGACGCTGCACGCCGCCAGCTCCCCGCTCACCCGCGCGTAGCCGTCGGCCATGCAGATCGCGCCGCCCTCGTGGCGCGCGCCGACGAACGGCACGCCGGCGTCGCGCAGCGCGTTCGTGAACCCGAGGTTGCCGCTCCCGAGCACGCCGAACGCCGCGGCGACTCCCTCGGCGGCGAGCGCCCGACCGACCGCGTCAGCGACCAGCATCCGTGCCCTCACGGCGCGGACTGTACCGGCGCGCCGGCCGATGCCGGTGGCGAAAGGCATTTGAATTCCGGACGCCGGCGCTTATTACGGAGACCCATGAGCTCTGCTGCGCCATGACGCCTTCGTCTACGGGTCCGACGGCCAGCGCACACGAAGAGGGAGCATCCCGTGAGCCGGGCAAGGCCGATCAGGTCGCGTGAGAGGATCCAGGAGTCGTCGTGGGAGCCGCCGCCGCCGCGACCCGGCGAGATCCTCGTCCGCGTGCAGGCCTGCGGCCTGAACCACGTCGAGCACGCGCTCAGCACCGGTGCGGTGTCGCACCTGTCCGCGCGTGGCGCGCGGTACGTGTGCGGCATGGACGTGGCCGGCAGTGTGATCGCCACCGGCGACGGCGTCACGCGGTTTGTGGTCGGCGGCGAGGTGTTCGGCCACTTCCTGGCTGCGTCCTGGGCCTGGGTCCAGCCCCCCTGTGCCCGGACGATCGCGGACGGTCCGCACATCGAGCACCGACCCGAGGGGCTCGACCCGCTCGCCGCGGTCGCGCTGGCCGAGAGCGGCCTGACGGCCAAGACGATCCTGCGCGCCGCCGCGCTGCGACCGGGCCAGACCGCCCTCGTGATCGGCGCGACCTCCTCCAGGGCCGGAACGCTGCTCGTGGCGCTGCTCGCCGAGGCCGGCGCCCACGTGATCGCCGCCGCCACGCCCCACGACGACGCCTACGTCCGCTCGCTGGGCGCCGCCGAGACGGTCGAGTACACGACCGCCAAGCCGGTCGCCGACGCGCTCGCGTCCCATCCCGACGTCGACCTGCTCGTCGACCTCGTCAGCTTCGATGAGCCGTACTTCATCACCGCCGCCGCATCCCACGGAACGATCGTCACCGCCACCCCCGGCGCCGACCACGCCGGCATCCCGCGCCTCGAGATCTCCGCCCGACCCGGCGACCTCGCCGCGCTCGCGCAGCACGCGCTCGACGGGCGCCGGTCCGGCGGGACGTCCCACGTCCGGCGCGAGAAGGTCGGCCAGACACGGCCGGCCGGCCGGCCGCAGCCAGTACTCGCCCTCGGCCGCAGCTAGGTGCGGCCGGATCGAGCTCAGCGACTCGGGGCCAGCATGCTCGACGTCGCTTGCCTCGACACGGATGCGGATGACAGAATTGGATGCCTTCGGCGCCCTTAGGGGGCATCAGCTTGGCGCAACGCGGTCATCCGGCGTCGACGGGATACGCGGATTCCCAGACGTCTGACGTGCCCGGCTCGCGACTGTCAGCGGAACAGGAGCGGGATCTGGTGGTGGCGACCGAGCGCGGAGACGAGGCCGCATGCCGGCAGCTCGTGGACGCATTCCTGCCGGCGATCGGGGGCGTCGCCCGGCGCTTCGACAGGGGTGGGAGAGTGCAGCGCAGCGAGTTGATGCAGGAGGGGGTCGCCGGGTTGCTGTTCGCCGCCAGGCGGTACGACCCGCGCATGAATACCCCGTTCTGGGCGTACGCGTCCTTCTGGGTCCGCAAGGCCATGCAGGAGCTGGTCGCGGAGGTGACGCGCCCGGTGGCCCTGTCCGATCACGCCGTCCGCGCGCTCGCCCGGATCAGGGCCGCCCGCCGCGAGCACCTGCGTGCCGCCGGCGTCGAGCCCACGAGGGCGGAGCTCGCCGCCGCGACGGGGCTCACCCGGGCGCAGCTCGACAGCCTGCTGGCGACCGATCAGACGCCGCGCAGCTTCGAGGAGCCGCTGGGCGCCACGGCGACGTTCGGGGAGATGGTCCCCGACCCGGGCGCCGAGCGGGAGTACGAGCAGGTGCTCGACCGGATGGAGATCCAGGAGATGAGCGCGCTGGCCAACCGGCTCGACGAGCGCGAGCGCACGGTGCTGTGGGGCCATTACGGGCTCGGCCAGCGGCCGCAGACGCTGAGTCGGATCGGCGCCCGCCTCGGGCTCACCGCCGAGCGGGTCCGGCAGATCGAGGTGGGCGCGCTGCAGAAGCTGCGCAAGGCAGCTGCGGAGCCGCCCGATGCCAAAGGCGGGGGCATTTGAGTCCCGCAGTCCGGCACTTACTACACCGGAAGACATGAGTTCTGAGGCAGCACTCCGCCACAATGCCTTCGTCTACGAGTCCGACGACGAGTACGTCGCCCGCTCGGCCGAGTTCTTGAAGGACGGTCTCGAGGCGGGCGAGGGATGCATCGTCGCGGACACGCGCCACGGGCTCGCGATGATGCGCGACGCGCTCGGGCCTGACGCCGAGCGGGTCGCCTTCATCGACGTCAGCTCCACCTACACCCGCCCCGCGCACGCGGTGGCCACGTACTACGGCGCGTTTCTCGAGCAGCTCCGGAGGGCGCCCTCCGTACGCTCCGTCGCGGACGTCCAGGTCGGGCCCGCGCCGAGAGAATGGCGGGAGTGGGCGGGGTACGAGGCGATCACCAACGTCGCCTATTCGCATCTGCCGGTATGGGTGCTGTGTGCCTACGACGCGAACGGGTTGCCGGACCCGATCGTCGACGCCGTGTGGCGAACCCACCCCCAGGTGCTCAGCGACGGCTGGCACGCAAGCGACCGCTTCGAGGATCCGAGGGCGCTGCTGCGCGAGTTCACGCCCGAGCCCGAGCCGCTCCCGGAGCTCCGCTCGTTCTCGGCGGGCGAGGACCTGGAGCGCTTCCGCGAGCTGCTTGCGCGCGCGCTGGTGGCTGAGCACGTGCCGGAAGCCAAGGTGCTCGACATGCTCGTCGCGGGTACCGAGGTCGCGGCGAACGCGGTGCGGCACGGCGCCGGCATCGAGGAAGTTCGCGTCGGGCGCGTCGAGGGACGGTTCGTCTGCGAGGTCGTCGATCGCGGAGGCGGCTTCGACGACCCCATGGCGGGCTATCTCGTGCCGCGGGACGGGACCGGCAGCGGCCTGTGGGTCGCTCGCCATCTGGCCTGGAGGGTCGAGTCCTTCCGCGCGCCGCGAGGATTCACCGTGAGGATCTGGCTGTAGCTCACGTCTCGCGGCGCGCCGAGCGCGCGGTCGCGTCGTGACGGCGAGCAGCAGCGGGTTGTCCTCGGTCCACGCGCGGGCAGCCGGTCGCGTCCGCCGTGACCGCGAGCTCGAGGAACGCGCGCGCCGCGGGCGAATGGCGCCGGTGCGCGCGCCAGGCCAGCGTGACGTCGCGGGCCAGGCTCGGGCGGTCGACCGGGACGACCGCCACCGGCGCGCCCTCGTGCTCGGCCTCGGAGGCCGGCGCCAGCGCGACGCCGAGCCCGCGCGAGACCATCGCGCGGATCCGCGGGCTCTCGGTCGACTCGAACGCGAGCGCCGGCTCGAAGCCCGCCTCGCGCGCGCCCTGCACCACGATCCGGCGCATCGAGCCGCCCTCGCCCCAGACCACGAACCGCTCGTTGCGCAGCTCGGCCATGTCGAGCCGCTGCCGGCCCGCGAGCGGATGCCCCGGCGCCAGCAGCGCGACCAGCGGCTCGGTCCACAGGGGGTGCAGCTCGATGTCCGGGCCGGCGTCCAGCGTGTTGACCGCGAGGAACGCGACGTCGAGCGTGTCGGCGTGCAGCCGCTGCAGCATCACCTCGCTCGGCTCCTCGCGCACGATCAGCTCGATCCCGGGGTGGCGCACGTGGAACGCGGCCAGCAGCGCGGACAGGTCGAAGCGGCCGGTCGAGCGCATCGCGCCGATCACCACGCGGCCCGTGCGCACGCCCGCGAGGTCGGAGAGCTCGGCCACGGCGGCATCGACCTCGGCGAGCGCCCGCCGCGCGCGGCCGACGAGCAGCTCGCCGGCGGGCGTGAGCGCGACGTGGCGGGTCGTCCGGTCGACCAGCGCCACGCCGACTTCGTCCTCCAGGCGCTTCACCTGCTGGGAGAGCGCCGGCTGCGCGATGTGCAGCCGCGCGGCGGCGCGCGTGAAGTGCCGCTCGTCCGCGAGCGCCACGAGGTAGCGCAGCTGTCGCAACTCCATGCACCATGCTTATCAGAGTCAGACCTGATCGGTCTTGGACTTATCAGTGCGTTGGCGAAAGGATGGCCGGGCTTCTCCCCTCAAGAGGCCAGCCGGCGGAGCCCCCTCTCCCCCGAACGTGCTCCGCCGGCTCACACTTCCAAGCGATCCATGTTCCATATCAGTCGCAGCCTGTATCGAGACCTCGCCGGCGACCTGACGACCGATCGGGATCGCGCGCACGTCCTGCACGCGTGCGAGGCGACGGTGCACCGGCTGGCGACCGATCGCTTCTACTTCGCGCACCCGGCCCGGACGCTGTTCGCTGCGATCCGCTGGCGCTTCCCGCTCGACGCGCAGACGCGCGTCTACGCGGTCATCGACCGGCACCTGACGGCGCTCCGCACCCAGCTCGAGACCAGCGTCACCGCGACGTTCGAGCTGACCGGGGAGCGCCTGCGCTGCCGCGCCACGACGCGCCGCAGCATCGCGTGCGGGCACGAGCCCGACCCGCGCACCGGCTACTGCCCGTGGCACCGCCACCTGGCGGATCACCCGCAGATCGCGGCGTAGCCCGCGCGCGCGAGCGCGCTGCCGCAGTGTGAAGCTAACCGTAGGGTCGAACGCGCCCTCGCCCGCTACCTTGCGGCGTTCCCCGCTCCCCGTCGCACCCTTCTGGAGACTGCATGTCCTCGCTCCTCGCGCGCCTTGCGCGCTCGATCACCCATCACTGGAAGCGCAGCCTCCTCGCTGCCTTCGTCGTCCTGATCCTGCTCGCCGCCGCCGCGGGCGCCGGCGGTCAAGCCGCCGACGACTTCTCGATCCCGGGCACCGAGTCGCAGCAGGCGCTCGACCTGTTCAAGGCGCACAGCCCGGCGTTCGGGGGCGCCGACTCGACGCTCGTGTTCACCGCCAACCAGGGGAAGATCAGCGATCCGGAGCCGCGCGCGGCGATCGAGGGCGCGCTCGACAAGGTCAGCAAACTGCCCGGCGTCGTGCAGGTCGCCGACCCGTTCGGCGAGGGCGCGACGGTGTCCGAGGACGGCCGCCTTGCGCAGGTGGACGTGCGCTACACGACCGATCCCGCCGATCTGGAGAAGAAGGACGGCGAGGCGCTCGTCGACGCCGCCGAGAGCGCCGAGCAGGGCGGCGCGGTCCGGGCCGAGGAGCGCGGCATGCTCATCGACTTCGCCTCCGAGCAGTCGTTCCCGATCGGCGAGCTGGTCGGCGTCGCGATCGCGATCATCCTGCTCACGGTGCTGTTCCGCTCGGGCGCCGCGATGGCCGCCACGCTGGTCGGGGCGCTGCTCGGCGTGATGGCCGGCCAGATCCTGCTGACCGCGCTCGCGGCTCCGCTCGACCTGCCGGCGTTCGCGAGCGTGATCGCGATGATGCTCGGGCTGGGCGCGGGGATCGACTACTCGCTGCTGATAATCGCGCGCTACCGCGAGCAGGCGGCAGCCGGCGACAGTAAACGCGACGCGTCCGCCAAGGCCGCGGGCACGGCCGGCGCGTCGGTCGTGGCCGCCGGCGTGATCGTCATGGTCGCGATCGCGGGCCTGCTCGTCATCGGCATCCCGTTCATCGGCAAGCTCGGCCTCGCGTCGGCGATCGCGGTCGGCACCGTGGTCGTGTCCGCGCTCACCATCCTGCCGATCATGATCGGGGCGCTCGGGCGCTGGCTCAAGCCGAAGAAGCCCGAGCACGTGCGCTCGTCGCAGGCGTTCGAGCGCTGGGGCCAGCGCGTCACCGCGCGCCCGTGGGTGTCGATCGCGGCCGGCGTGGTCCTGCTGCTCATCTTCGCCTTCCCGGTCACGCAGATGCGCCTGGGCCAGCCCGACGACGGCAACCAGCCGGAGTCGCGCACCCAGCGCGTGGCGTACGACGAGCTGAGCGCAGCGTTCGGGCCCGGGTCGAACGGCCCGTTCCTGCTGGCCGTCGACATCCCGAAGGGCGCGGCCGAGAACGACGCCCAGCTCCAGCAGCTGCAGGACGCCGTCGCGAAGACCCCGGGCATGAAGACCGTCGCGCCCGCGACCCCGAGCGAGGACGGCGAGATGGCGACGATCTTCGCGGTCCCGACGACCGCGCCGCAGGACGCCAAGACGAGCGACCTGCTCGAGCGCCTACGCGGCGACGTCATCCCGCAGGCGACCGCCGGAACCCCGCTGAAGGTCTACGTCGGCGGCAACACGCCCGGGTTCGAGGACTTCTCCGACAAGGTGTCCTCGCGCCTGCCGCTGTTCATCGGCATCGTGATCGGCCTCTCCGTGCTGCTGCTGATCGCGGCGTTCCGCTCGCTCTGGATCCCGCTGGTCTCGGCCGTCTTCAACCTGCTGTCGATCGCCGCCGCCTACGGCGTCGTCGTGGCGGTGTTCCAGGAGGGCATCGGCGCGAGCCTGATCGGCGCCGACAGCGGCGTGCCGGTCGTCTCGTTCATCCCGGTCATGATGTTCGCGATCCTGTTCGGGTTGAGCATGGACTACAACGTGTTCCTGCTCTCGCGCATGCACGAGGCGTACAACGAGGGCGACGGGCCGCGCGAGAGCGTGGTCCACGGCATGGCGCGGATCGGCAAGGTCGTCCTGTTCGCCGGGCTGATCATGGCGTCGGTGTTCCTGGCGTTCGTGTCGCAGCCGGACGTCATCGGCAAGATGTTCGGGGTCGGCCTCGGCCTGGCGATCCTGATCGACGTGCTGATCGTGCGCATGGTGATCACGCCCGCCGTCGTCACGCTGCTCGGCGACCGCGCGTGGTGGCTGCCCGGCTGGCTGGATCGCATCCTCCCGAACGTGTCGCTCGAGGGGCACCTCGTCGAGTCGGTCGACGGCAAGGAGGAGCCCGTGCTCGAGCCCGAGCCCGAGAAGGCGCCCGCGCCGGTCTGAGCGCCGCCGGATTGACAGATCGCGCTCCGTTAGTCTAGGCTTACCGTAAGCCATGACGAACGTAGCGGACGCGATCACCGCGCTGGGCGACCCGACCCGCAGGGCCATCTTCGAGGGCCTGGTCGGGCGCCCGCGCGCGGTCGGCGAGCTGGCCGGCGAGCTGCCGGTCAGCCGCCCGGCCGTCTCGCAGCACCTCAAGGTGCTCAAGGACGCCGGGCTGGTGACCGACCGCCAGGACGGCACGCGCCGGATCTACCAGGTCGACCCGCAGGCGCTGGCCGACGTGCGCGCCTACTTCGATTCGTTCTGGGACCAGTCCCTCGCCGCGTTTCGCGATGCGGCCGAGCAACCGGAGGATCGTGATCATGCAGCAGGCTGAGAGCCTCGCCGTCCGCCAGAGCGTCGTCGTGGGCGTCCCGCCCGAGCGGGCGTTCGAGGTGTTCACGCGCGACATCGGCACCTGGTGGCCGCTGGAGAGCTACACGCTCGGCGCACAGCCGGCGGTCACCGCGGTGATCGAGCCGCGGAGCGGCGGCCGCTGGTTCGAGCGGGCGGCTGACGGGAGCGAGTGCCCGTGGGGCCGCGTGGTCGCGTACGAGCCGCCGCACCGGCTCCTGCTCACGTGGGAGATCTCCTGCGACTGGCAGCCGGATGCGAGCGCTCGCAGCGAGGTCGAGGTCCGGTTCCACGCGCACGAGGGCGGCACGCGGGTCGAGCTCGAGCATCGCGGGCTGGAGACCTACGGCGACCGCGCCCAGCAGATGCGCGACACGTTCGGCTCGCCCGAGGGCTGGGGCGGCCTGCTCGCGAAGTTCGCCGCGGTAGCGGGCTGACGGCTACCGCGCCGCGGGCGTGCCGCGGCTGGCGGCGACCAGCTCGTCGATCGAGACGAGCTTGACGCGCGGGCGCCCCGCGGCCTCGCCGAGGCTGCGCTCGTGCTCGTCGATCGCCTGCCAGCCGTCCCACTCGACGACGGCGGGGGCGCTGGCGCGCAGCCACGCGCCGGTGGCCTCGCCGTCGGCGTCGGGCGGCTCCGGCAGGCGGCCCGCCCCGGCGTCCTCGACGATCTTGGCGACCGTGTCGGCGGCGTCCTTCTTGTTGGTGCCGATCACGCCGCTCGGGCCGCGCTTGATCCAGCCGACGCAGTACTCGCCCGCGTGCGGCTCGCCGTCCTCGCCGCACACGCGCCCGCCGTCGTTGCGGATCAGGCCGCGGCGCGTGTCGAACGGGACGTCGCCGAGCGGCGTGCCGCGGTAGCCGATCGAGCGGATGACCAGCCCGCACGGGATGACCTCCTCGCGGTCGGTCGCCACCGCGCGCAGGCTGCCGTCGCGGCCCGGCTCGATCCGGTTGTGGACGATCCGCATCCCGGTCACGTGGCCGCTTGTGCCCGAGGACGAAGTCCTTTGGGTGCTCTCCCCCTCGCCCAGCAGCTCGACGGGCGAGCGCAGGAAGCGGAGCGTGATCCGGTGGCTGGCGTCGCCGAGCGGCCGCTCGGCGTACGTGCGCAGCAGCTCGTAGTTGCGCTTGGCGGTCGCGTTGGCCTCGGTCTCCAGCCAGGCGCGGCTGTGCTCGTCGAGGTCGAGCTCGACGGGGTCGACGACGGGCGCGGCGCGCGAGAGCTCGCCCAGCTCGCGCAGCTCGGGATTGGTGAACGCCGCCTGGGCGGGGCCGCGGCGGCCGAGCAGGATGACCTCCTCGACCTGCGCGGCCGACAGCGCGGCGAGCGCGTGGTCGGCGGTGTCCGTCGACGCGAGCTCGTCCGGATCGAGCACGAGCATGCGCGCGATGTCGATCGCGACGTTGCCGTTCCCGACGACGACGGCGCGCGTCGCGGAGAGGTCGAACTGCTCGTCGCGCGCGTGCGGGTGGCCGTTGTACCAGGCGACGAAGCGCGTCGCGGCGTAGGACCCGGGCCGGTCCTCGCCGGGAATGCCGAGGCGGTTGTCCGACGCGGTGCCGACGGCGTAGACGATCGCGTGGTAGCGGTCGAGCAGCTCCGCGCGGGTCACGTCCTCCCCCACGGCGACGCCGCCGAAGAAGCGGAAGCCGTCGCGCGCCGCGGTCTTGTCGTACATGCGGGTCACGCTCTTGATCTTCGGGTGGTCCGGCGCGACGCCCGCCCGTACGAGTCCGTACGGCGTGGGCAGCAGGTCGAGCAGGTCGACCTCGAAGCCCTGGCCGAGCAGCTGCTCGGCCGTGTAGAAACCCGACGGCCCCGCACCCACGATGGCGACCCGGCGCGACTGCCCCACATCCGTCATGGGGTCCAGCTTACGAGCCGGTCGGGTCCGGCTGCGCCCCTGAGCGCGTCTCGGGGTCCGTTCAGGGTGGGTCCCGATGGTGAACGAGCCGCGCGCGCCGCAGGCTGTGATGCGGCGGATCCGCGCCATCATCGACCCGCGACCGAGAGACTCCATGACCCGACACCGCTTCCCGTGTCCCCGATCGGCGGCGCGCGCATGACCGGCGCCCGCTCAGCCGCCTCCCCCCGGCAGCCGCTGCGGCGCACGGCCGGCGACCGCATGCTGCTCGGCGTCTGCGCCGGCATCGCGCGCTCGCTCGACCTCGCGCCGCTCGCCGTGCGGCTCGCCGCGGTCGTGCTCGCGGCGGTGGCGGCCCCGCTCGTGCTGGCCGCCTACGTGATCGCGGCGGCGATCGTGCCGCGCGACGACGGCCGCGCGCTGCTCGGCGGCGTCCCGGCCGAC
>DATHJG010001148.1:0-3235 GCA_035489875.1 Solirubrobacteraceae bacterium
TCACGCCGAGCGCGACCGCCACCAGCGCGGCTATGCCCCATCCGTACCTCATGTGCTTCCTCCTCCGTTTGACACGATCGCGGCGTAGCGGCGGCCGCTGGACTTGACGGTGCGACGCTGCGTCGCGTAATCGACGTGGACGAGCCCGAAGCGCTTCTCGTAGCCGAACGCCCATTCGAAGTTGTCGAGCAGCGACCAGGCGAAGTAGCCGCGCAGCGGCGCGCCGGCCGCCAGCGCCCGGCCGCACGCCGCCAGGTGCTCCTCCAGGTACGCGATCCGATCGGGGTCGTGCACCGAGCCGTCCGGCGCGACCACGTCCGGCCACGCCGAGCCGTTCTCGGTCACGTAGATCGCCGGCGGGTCGTACTCGTCCGCGACGCGCTCGATCAGCTGGCGCAGGCCGTCCGCGTGGACCTCCCAGCCCATCGCGGTCGTGCGCGCGCCCGGCACCGGGAGCTGGCGGTAGCGCGCCGGGCCGTCGGGGCTGTCGGCGACGATCGCGCGGAAGTAGTAGTTCAGGCCGAAGAAGTCGAGCGGGGCGGCGATCGTCGCCTCGTCGCCGGGCTCGAGCGGCGGCTCGCCGTAGAGCTCGACCATGTCGGCGGGGTAGCCGTCGCCGAACAGCGGGTCCAGGAACCAGCGGTTGATGTGGCCGTCGGCGCGCCGGGCGGCCGCGACGTCCTCCGGACGGTCGCTCGCGGGCTCGACCGGGCTGAGGTTGCAGACGACGCCGACCTGCGGCGGCGCGGGCGCGGCGGCGCGGATCGCGGCGGCCGCCAGCCCGTGTCCGAGCAGCAGGTGGTGGCTCGCCCGCACCGCGGTCGGGAGGTCGCGGATGCCGGGCGCCATCCGGCCCTCCAGGTAGCCGATCCAGGCCGAGCAGAGCGGCTCGTTGAGCGTCATCCAGTCGGTCACGCGGTCGCCGAGCGCGGCGGCGCAGATGCCCGCGTACTCCTCGAAGCGGTAGGCGGTCTCGCGCGCCGCCCAGCCGCCGCGATCCTGCAGCGCCTGCGGCAGGTCCCAGTGGTAGAGGGTCGCGAACGGCCGGATGCCGGCTTCGAGCAGCGCGTCGACGAGCCGGTCGTAGAACGCGAGGCCCGCGCGGTTGACCGGCCCGGCGCCGCTCGCCTGGATGCGCGGCCAGGCGATCGAGAAGCGGTAGGCGCCGACGCCCAGCTCCCGCATCAGCGCGATGTCCTCCGGCCAGCGGTGGTAGTGGTCGCACGCGACGTCGCCGGTGTCGCCGTTGGCGACCGCGCCGGGGACGCGGCAGAACGTGTCCCAGATCGACGGCCCGCGCCCGTCCTCGGTCGCGGCGCCCTCGATCTGGTACGAGGCGGTCGCGACGCCCCAGGTGAACGCGGGCGGGAACGCGGTGAGATCTGGCACGGGTGCTCCTCGGGTCATGTGATCGGGTCGAGCGTTGCGAGCCACGCGCGCTCGGGCTCGAGGTCGGAGGGGAAGGGGAGGCGGCCCGCGTCGTCGGCCTGCGCGGTGCGCTCGGTGCCGGCGAGCAGGTCGCGCACGCGCAGGCGGGCGCCCGGCTCGAGGCCGTGGGCCGCGAGCGGGTTCGATCCGGTCGCGCCGGGCAGCGCGAAGCCGGCGAGCAGGTGGCGGGCGGGCCCGCCCTCGGGCACGTCGACCTGGAACCCCACCCAGCGCGCGCCGCGGCCGGAGCGGAGCGGCTGGCCGCTCAGCCGGCGCAGGTCGCCCTGCGCGACGCACGGCGCGACGGTGTCGCGGTATGCGTGCGCCGCGTGCGCCACCCGCTCCCCAGCCCAGGACGGCAGGTCGACGAGCCGCTGGGAGAGCCCGAACGCGCCGAGCATCGCGATCGCGAGCCGGAAGTCGAGCGCGCCCGGCTCGAGCGCGGGGTCGTCGGCGCGGAAGCGCTGCTGCGGGTGCTCGCCGCGCCACTCGCTGTCGCACCAGTGCAGCAGCAGCTCGGGCGGGAAGAAGCGCGAGGCCGCCCAGAACACCGACAGCGCGTGCTCCGGCCAGTCGGGGTCGCTCTGGAACCCGAGGTCGACGTGGCGCGCGATCCCGTGGTCCCAGCGCAGCCCGCCCGAGCTGCACGCCTCGAGCAGCATCGCGGGGAACTCGGTGCGCAGGCGGTCGAGCAGCTCGTACAGCCCGGTGACGTGCGCCCACAGCCCGTCGTGCTCGCCGTGGCCGTGGTCGGCGCGGGAGCATCCCAGCCCAGGGTTAAGGTTGAAGTCGAGCTTGAGCCATTCGAGGCGGCAGGCGCGCGCGTGGCCGGCGACGACGTCGAACGCCCACTCCCGCGCGGCGGGGTTGCCGAGGCACACGTAGCCGAGGTCGTCGCCCTGCCGCGCGGCGAGGAGGTCCGGGCGCCGGGCGCGGAGCGCGGCGCGGGCGCCGACGCCCTCGACCTCCAGCCACAGGCCGAAGCCGATGCCGAGCTCGCGGACGGACGCGGCGAGCGCGGGCAGGCCGGACGGGAAGCGGACGGCGTTGACGCGGTCCCAGTCGCCGCGCAGCTCCTGCCAGTCGCCGCCGGGGACGCCGAACCAGCCCGCGTCGAGGACCGCGACGTCGAGGCCCAGGCGCTGCGCCTCCTCGGCGCCCGACCTGAACGTCGCCTCGTCGATGTCGACGTCCTCGTACGGCCACCACGGGTTCCACTCGACCGGATGGCGCGCGGCGACGGGCCGGGGGGCGAACCAGTGCCGGCGCCCGACGCGCGCGAGCGCGATCGCGGCGGCCTCGGCGTCGTCGGCGCGCGCGAGCACGACGGGCGGGGTGCGGAACGTGGCGCCCGGCGCGAGGTCGTGCGCGAAGCCGGCGTCGCCGAGCCCGGCCCGCAGCTCGATCTCCTCGTCGTCCAGCCGCTCCACCTCGATCGCCCAGTTGCCCGACCACGCGACGGCGACCGCGAGCAGCTCATCGCCCACGCGCAGGACGGCGAACGGATGCAGGCGCGCGGACGACCGGCCGGCGAGCGACTCCAGTCGCACGCTCGCGTCGAGGTCGGCCCGCTCGGGCTCCCATTCCTCGCCCCAGCCGCTGCGCCACCACTCCAGCGACGCGCTGCCCAGCGGCGCCGCGAGCCGCAGCGTGAGCGACGCGGGCGCCGGCGCGATCCGCTCGGGCTCCTCGCCGGCGCGGACCTCGACCCAGTGCTCCGCCACCGCGCCCTCGTCGAACGTGCGCGAGCAGGCGACCACGGCTACTTCCCCAGCCCCGCGAGGACGCCGCGCTCGAGGTAGCGCGA
>DATHJG010001149.1:0-3664 GCA_035489875.1 Solirubrobacteraceae bacterium
CTCGCTCGCGTCGCTGAGCCAGGTGTCGATCGCATCCGCGCGGCGGAACATCACTCCGGGTGCCGCAGCGATCTTGTCGGAATCCGGGTAGACCGAGACGAACGCCTCACCCCAGCCGCGGTCGCCAGCGGAGAACATCACGACCCGTCCCGGCCCGTGCGTGGTGTGCGCGCCGGCGGGGCCGGAGGAGAACGCCACGAGCTCTCCGGGCTCTAGCGTCCGTTCGCCATCAGGATCGCGCAGGAGCGGAGCGCCGGAGACTACGTAGAGCCATTCCTCGACCCCGTGATGAAAGTGGTAAGGCCCGAGCTTCTCGCCGGCCCGCATCTCGTAGACAGTGGCGCCGATGACGCGCGCGCCGAGCCGTTCGGTCAAATCAAACACACGCGCGTGAAAAGCGCCGCGCCCGAACGTGTCGTCGGGCTCGCAGCTGACCGCGTTGACGACGTGCACCGCCGTCATCCTCTCACCGGCGCCGAGCAAACGCTCACTGAGGGCACGACGCGCGGCATTCACGATGCTGCCCCTTCGTCGCCGAGAGGGAAGTCTCGGCGACGTTGCTGCATTCGTCCCGTGACGCGATATAGCGCAAGAGGTCCGATCGTTGCTATCGAGCCGCGGTCACAACGACGTCGGTACTAGTCGTCACCGCGCGGGAACGCCCAACAGCGCGGCCTCGACCTCGCGCAGGCGTTCGACGTCGCCGCGGATGCCGGCAGCCACGTCGTTGAAGAGGAACGCCTCGGCGAGGCGCACGATCGCATAGCCGAGGGTCGCGGGCTCCACCGGGGGTTCGTAGCGACCCGCCTCGGCCTCATCCTCGATCAGGCTGGCGATCCGCGCGACCAGGTGCGGCTGGACGATGCCTCCGCTCGAGGTGATGATGCGCAACGCGGCGTCTCGTTCCTGTTCGAGAAAGATGCGAAGCGCGGGCGCCTCGGCCAGGCTGCGGTTGAAGCGATCGAAGGTCTCGAGCAGCGCGGGGCCTCCGCCACCGCGTGCCTTCGCTCGCGCCTCGATCAGGAGCGGCTCGGCCGAGCGGATCAGCACATGGCCGATGAGCGCCTCGCGCGAGCCGAACCACCGGTAGATCGTCGCGCGGCCGAGTCCGAGTCCGGCGGCGATCGCCTGCACGTCAATCCTCCGGCCGCGCAGGTAGCGGTGCATCGCCGCGTCCAGCACGTCGCCGCGGGCTGCAGCCGCGGGGCGGCCGAGACGTCGTGCGGTCGCCGTCATTCCGAAGAAGCATATTTGCGTCTTGCTTGAAACGACGCATGAGACATCGACCGCTGCTGTCTCTATGTTAGGGTGCGCCGGAATGCGGGGTCCGCTGCTCCGTCAGGAGTCGCGGCCCGCGCCCGCTGACGGAGGAGGAGAGAGTGATCGCGTCCTGTATCCAGGATCGCCGGCGGACCCTGTCCGCGTTTCTCGTGCTCGTTTCCCTGTGCGCCGCGGCGGCGATCTGGACATCGGGTGCTGAAGCCAAGCCGAAGCAGGGCGACCCGCCCGTGCCAGTGGTCTTCGTCCACGGCAACTCTGGCTCGGCACAGCAGTTCGAGACCAACGCGATGCGCTTCACCAGCAACGGATACCCGCATAACCGGCTCTACGCCTATGAGTACGACACAAGCGGCTCCAGCAACGATGCCGCGATCGCCAACCTCGACGGCTTCATCGCTGACGTCAAGGACAAGACCGGCGCGTCCACGGTGGACATCCTGGCCCATTCGCGTGGAACGACCGTCATGCACGCCTACCTGAGCACCCCCGCCCGCGCCGAGCAGGTTCGCCGCTACGTGAACTTCGACGGGCGCACGAGCGCCACGCCGCCGGGCGGCGTGCCGACGCTCGCGATCTGGGGCGAGGGCGACCATACGCGCGAGATCGGCGGTGCTACGAACGCCTACTTCCCGGACAAGGCCCACACCGATGTGACCACGTCGCGTGAAGCCTTCGCGAAGGTCTATGAGTTCCTCACCGGCAAGGAGCCCGAGGCTGCGGACGTCGTGCCCGAGCCGCCGGGGCAGGTCACCGTTGCGGGACGAGCTGCGCAGTTCCCCGCCAACGTGGGCTACGAGGGTGCGGTCATGAGGATGTATGAGGTTCGTGCCGAAACCGGAGCGCGCAAGCCCGATGGGCCGGTGCACGCGGTGACACTCGGTGCGGACGGCTCGTTTGGTCCGTTCAAGCTGAACGGCACGAAGCACTACGAGTTCGCGGTGTCGAAGGACGGAGAGTCCACGATCCACAACTACCCCGAGCCATTTGAGCGCGACGACCACTTCTACCGGGTGCTAGCCGCACCGGGGCTGGCGCCCTTCATCGAAACAGGACCAGACCACACCGCGCTTACCGTCACCCGGATGCGCGAGTGGTGGGGCAACCAGGCCGACGCTGCTTTCAACGACAAGCTCGAGATCAACGGGCTGAACGTGATCAACCCTGCGATCGCACCGCGCGCTCGCCGGGTGCTGGCCGTGTTCAACTTCGACAAGGGCTCAGACGGCGTGACCGACACCAGCGCCGCGCTGTTCCCCTTTAACGTCCTGAGCTTCCTCACCGGCGTCGACGACTACCTGCCGGCGAGTCCGGACCACAGCGGCACGATCGCGGTGAAGGAAACGATGCGCGGCACCGGCCACGAGGAAACGATCAACGTCCCGAACTGGCCGTCTGATCAGCACACGGTCTCTGCGTACTTCCGAGACTACGTCGCGGAGACGTTTCCCTCGCACGGCGGTTAGGGCCGCGGAGCGGGCCGGCCAGCCACGTGGCCGGCCCGCCGGGCAGCGGAGGCGCGGCGCGTGCCGCCGCAGGGATGCTGAGAATCAGTGCGTCACCGTGCGGTCGAGCAACGCGAACAGCTCGGCGTAGTGGCGTTCGGCGGCGGTCTCGTCGTAGGCGGGCGTGTCGGCCATCGTGTAGCCGTGCGCGGCGCCGCGATAGACCTCGGAGCGGTAGCGCACCCCGGCCGCGTCGAGCGCCCGCTCGACCTCGGCGATCTGCACGGCCGTCATGCTCCGGTCGTTGTCGGCATAGCCGAGGTAGACCTCGGCGGCCAGGCTTCCCGCGCTGCGATAAGGGCTGTCGTCATCGTCGGTCACGAGCCCGCCGACGTGGAAGCCGCCGAGCGCGGCGACGCGTTCCGGGTACGCGGCGGCGATGCGCCAGCCGATTCGCCCGCCCATGCAGTAGCCGGTGATCGCGACCGGGCCGCGGCCGATCTCCTGCAGTCGGTCGAGGTAGGCACCGCCGTCGCGGACGATTCGCTCCGGCGTCAGCTCGCTGATCAGCGGCATGACCCGCGCGAACACTGCGGCGCGCTGCTCGGGATCGCCGAGACCGTCGAGCGAGACCACCGGCGCGCGCCCGGAACGGTAGAAGACGTTAGGCGCGAGAACCACGAAGCCGCGGGCCGCGATCCGGTCGGCCATCTGCTCGATCTGCGGACGCAGACCGTACGCGTCCATCACCAGGATCACGCCGGGACGACGTTCCTCGTCAGGCCGCGCAAGGTAGGCATCGGCGACGCCGTCCGGCGTCGTGACGTCGATCATCTCACCGTGCATCGCTCCGCTCCTCTCTCCACGCCGCCCGCTCGCTCACCCAACCCTAATACCCGGCCCGGGGTTCAGCGAGTCGACGCCGGGCCGTCATCGCTGGC
>DATHJG010001150.1:0-4924 GCA_035489875.1 Solirubrobacteraceae bacterium
CTCGCGGGCGCGCGGCGGCGGTTTCTTAGCGAATGCTTCGGCTCGTGGCGCATGCACGCCACCCAGCCGTTCATCGGCGCCGCCCTCAGCCGCGCAGCTCGCGCTCCGCGCGCACCGCGGCGACCAATGCGGGCGCCGGCCGGTAGCGCTCCTCGCGGTACTCCTCCCACAGCGCCAGCAGCGTGTCGAGCACCGCGGCCGGCCCGATCTCGTCGCCCCAGGCGAGCGGTCCGCGCGGGTGGTTGAGGCCGAGCTCCATGCCGGCGTCGATGTCCGCCGCGCTCCCCACGCCCTCGCCGAGCGCGAAGCACGCCTCGTTCACCAGCGCGGCCAGCAGCCGCCCGCTCACGAGGCCGGGCGCGTCGCCGACCCACTCGGCGCGGCGGCCGAGCGTCGTGAAGAAGCGCTCCGCCGCCGCGGCGGTGCCGGCCGCGGTCGCGGGGCCGCGGGTCAGCTCCACCAGGCCGCCGTCGCGCACCGGGGCCGGGAGGAAGAAGCCCGCCGCCGTGCCGCCCGGGTCCTGCGCGGACAGCGGCGCGCCGTCGCACAGCAGGAGCTGCGGGCCGCCCTGCAGCGGCGGGTCCTCCTCGGTCGCGCCGCAGTCGACGATCAGGAACGGCAGCTCGCCCTCCGCCTCGACCGGCGTCGCCGCGTCCCACCCGGCGTCGGCCGCGGCGCCCAGGAGCCAGTCCGCCAGGTTCGATTCGCCGGCGACCACGACCAGCCCGTCGCCGCCGCCGGGCGCCGGCGGCTCGGGGTCGGCCGGCCGGCCCGGCGGGTACGCGTACCAGCCCTGGCCGGACTTGCGGCCGAGCCGTCCGCTCGCCGCCATCCGCGCGGCCAGCGGCGACGGACGCCAGCGCGGCTCGAAGGTCTGCTCGTAGAACGAGCGCGCGATCGTGGACCCGACGTCGATCCCCACGAGGTCCATCAGCTCGAACGGGCCCATGCGGAAGCCGGCGGCCCGGCGGCAGATCCGGTCGGCCTGCTCGGGCGTGGCGAGCCGCTCCTGGACGATCCGCAGCGCCTCCAGCGAGAACGGGCGGTTGCAGCGGTTCACGAGGAAGCCGGGGCCGTCGGCCGCGTCGATCACGTGCTTGCCCAGCGCCTCGGCGAGCGCCCGCGCGCGAGCGAGCGCGTCCGGGGAGCTGGCCGCGCCGGCGACGAGCTCGACCAGCCGCATCTTCTGCACCGGGTTGAAGAAGTGCAGCCCGACGACGCGCTCGGGACCCGGCACGCCGGCGGCGATCGCGCTGACGAGGAGCGAGGACGTGTTCGTGGCGAGCACCGCGTCGGGCGCGACGACCTCGGCGAGCGCGGCGAACAGCGCGCGCTTGACGTCGAGCGCCTCGGGCGCCGCCTCGATCACGACGTCGCACGGGGCGAGGTCGGCGAGCGCCGCCGCCCACTCGACGCCCTCGACCCGCCCGCGCGCGGCCGGGTCGGGATCGTGCAGCAGCACGCGCACGCCGGCGTCGCGGGCGGTCGCGGCGATGCCCGCGCCCATCGTCCCCGCTCCGGCCACGCCCAGGATCACCGGCGCGTACCTTATGGGGCCGTGGCCCTAGCTCTCTTCAGCTGGGCGATGATCGCCATCTTCGCGGCGTTCCTCGGCGGGATCCTGCTGCTCGGCGTCTACTCGCCCCGCTCCGGCGCCGACGTGCTCGGCTGGCGCCCGACCCGCTCGCCAGCGGCGGAGAGCCAGAACGAGCTCGACGACATCGCCCAGATGCTCGACGCGTCCAACGCGCTGCGCCGCCGGCGCGGCGCCCCCGAGCTGACGGAGGACGACGTCGCCGCCGCCGTGCACGCCGACCAGCGCGAGCTCGACCGCCGCGCGCGCGAGCTTTAGTGGCGCGCGTGCTGATCGTCGGCTGCGGCTGCCGCGGCCAGGCGCTGGCGCGCGACCTGCGCGCCGCCGGCCACGCCGTGCGCGGCACGACGCGCGATCCGGCGCGGGCCGCGGCGATCGCCGCCGCCGGCGCCGAGCCGTACGTCGGCGACCCGGACCGCGTCGCGACGCTCATGGGCGCGCTCTCCGGCGTGACGATCCTGTGCTGGCTCATGGGGACCGCGACCGGCGACCCCGAGCGCGTCGCCGCCCTGCACGACGGGCGCCTGCGGATGCTGTGGGAGAAGCTCGTCGACACGCCGGTCCGCGGCGTCGTGCACGAGGCCGCCGGCCCGCTCCCATCCGACGTCCGCGCCCGCGGCCGGGCGGTCGCCGAGACCGCGCACCGGACCTGGCGCATCCCGCTCGTCCTGCTCGACGCCGACCCCGCCGACCACGACGCCTGGCGCGCCGCCGCCGCCGGTGCTGTGCGCGATCTGCTCGGTGTAGACTCGGTGTAATACCCCAAAACCCGGTAGGAATTAGGAGGACCGACTCGTGGCCGACTACGCGAAGGACGTCTTGGTCGACACCCAGTGGGTGCAGGACCACCTCGACGACCCGACGATCCGGATCGTGGAGGTCGACGAGAACCCCGCGCTGTACGCGGAGGCGCACATCCCGGGCGCGATCGGCTTCGACTGGAGGACCGACCTGCAGGACCAGGTCCGGCGCGACTTCCTGGACGCGCGGGCGTTCGGGGAGCTGTTCGGCTCGCACGGCATCTCCGACGACCACACGATCGTCCTCTACGGCGATCGCAACAACTGGTTCGCGGCGTACACGTACTGGTACCTGAAGTACTACGGACACGAGGCGGTCAAGCTCGTCAACGGGCCGCGCGAGAAGTGGATCGGCGAGGGCCGCCCGACGGCGACGGACGTTCCGTCCCACGAGCCCGGGACGTTCACGGCGCAGCCGGGCGACACCGCGATCCGCGCGACGCGCGAGGAGGTCCTCGCCGCGCTCGACGCCGAGACCAGGCTCGTCGACGTACGCTCCCCGCAGGAGTTCTCGGGCGAGCTGATCGCGATGCCGGGCTACGAGCAGGAGGGCGCCCAGCGCGGCGGCCACATCCCGGGCGCGAAGTCGGTGCCGTGGGCGCAGGCGGTGCAGGAGGACGGCACGTTCAAGTCCGCCGACGACCTGGCCGAGCTGTACCGCTCCAAGGGGGTCACGAACGGCGCGGACGTGATCGCCTACTGCCGCATCGGCGAGCGTTCGGCGCACACGTGGTTCGTGCTGCACGAGCTGCTCGGCAAGGACGACGTGAAGAACTACGACGGCTCGTGGACCGAGTGGGGCAACCTCGTCGGCGTGCCGGTAGAGAAGGGCTAGAGCCGGTCCAGCAGGTCCGCCACGATGCGGGCGGTCGCCCCCCAGATCAGGTGGCCGCCCGCTTCGTAGGTGTCGGTGCGGAACGGCATCCCGCGCCGCACGAGCCGGCGGCGCGCGTAGCCGGCGCGCACCGCCTCGAGCGGCAGCTCGAGCACCTCGGCGACCTCGCGCTCCTGCAGCACCCACGCGAAGCCGGGCTCGATCAGGCCGACGAACGGGTAGATCGCGTAGCTCGTGACGAACGTCGGCGTGGGCTGGAGCGCGCCGACGAGCTCGACCGCGTGCGGCGGCAGCCCGATCTCCTCGTGGCACTCCCGCAACGCGGTGCTCGGCAGGTCGGCGTCCCCGTCGTCGCGCCGACCGCCGGGGAACGAGATCTCGCCGGCGTGGCGGGAGAGGTCGGCGCGGCGCTCGGTGAACACCGCGTGCAGCCCGCCGCCGGGCGCGAGGAACAGCGGCACGAGCACGGCCGCCTGCTTGGCGCCCGGCACGGTCAGGCGGACGGCCTCGGCGGGGTCGAGGAGGGCGCCGCGCAGCGCGGCCGCGACCTCGGCGCGCTCGGTCAGACCAGCTCGACCCGCTCGTCGAAGGCGACCTCGCCCTCGAGCGTCCGGTGGACGGGGCACTTGGCGGCGATCACCGACAGCTTCTCGACCTGCTCCTCGGAGAGGTGAGCGGGCATCTTCATCACGAGCTTGAACTGGGTCGGGTGGCCGCGCTCGGCCGGCGCGTACTCGCAGTCGACGGTCACCCCGGCGACGTTCCAGCCCTTGCGCTTGGCGTACATCTCCATCGTGATCGCCGTGCACGACGCCAGCGAGGCGGCGAGCAGCTCCTGGGGGCTAGGCCCGGTGTCGTCGCCGCCCTCGTCGCGCGGCTCGTCCGCGGTGAGCGTGTGCGAGCGCACCTTCACGTCGTGCCGCAGGTTCTCGAGCTGGTGGGCGGATGCGCGCATGGAGGCCATGCTACGAAGCCCCTTCCAGTGGGTTGAACAGCAGGCCGGTGAGCACCTTGGGGAAGAAGTAGGTCGACTTCGGCGGCATCACCTCGCCGGCGGCCGCCACCTCCCGCACGAGCTCCACCGGCGCGGGGCCCATGAACAGGCCGGCCTGCACGTCGCCGGAGCGGACGCGCTCGCGCGCCTGGCCGGTCGAGCGGGCGTAGTCGAGTCCCCGGAAGTGCGAGATGTCGTCCTCGCTCATCCCCAGCGCGCCCTGCAGCAGCAGCGCCTCGGTGACCGCGGTGTCGAGCCGGCGGTAGGCGGCGGGCTTGCCGGGCAGTGCCGCTTCGGCGATCGCGGGGTCCTTGAGCGTGAGCCGCAGCGGGCGCTCGTGGAACGCGTCGAGGTACCCGATCCGCACGCGGCCGTCGGTCGCCGCCGCCGGCTCCAGCTCGTCCTCGCCGACCTCCTCGACGACGACCGGCGCGTCGGGAAGATCGTCAGCCCGGGGTCCTGGAGCGACACGAGGCACATCAGCACGTACCGGTGCGCGCCGTCGCCGCCGATCTCGTCGGCGTACACGCGCGCGGTCTCGTAGCGGTGATGGCCGTCGGCGATCAGCAGCTCCGCGGGCCGGAGCGCCTCCTGCACGGCGGCGATCGCGCCGGGATCGCCGACTCGCCACAGCCGGTGCGGGGTGCCGTCGCCGTCGATCACCTCGCCGTACGGCGGGCCGGCGACATGCGGCGCGACCG
>DATHJG010001151.1:0-3321 GCA_035489875.1 Solirubrobacteraceae bacterium
CGACCGCATCTCCTACCGCGAGATCCAGGTCAAGGACCTCGACGCGGACGACCTCCCGGTCAACGTCGAGTCGCCCGAGGTCGGGGGCTCCGGCCGCGTCGGCAAGGCGCTCAACTGCGGCCGCGGGGACTGGGAGAACACCCGGCACGCGGACTACTGGGTGACCTGGTACCGCTCGAACCGCATCGGTCCCGACCACCCGCGCTACCGTGCGCCGAGCCAGGTAGATCTCGGTAGCTTCACCACCCCTGCCGAAGCCGAGTACGGCACGCAGGACCTCACGTGGCTGGACTCGCTGATCGTCGGCCACGGCAAGAAGTACACGCCGACCGCTGCGGACGTCGGCAAGGTCATCCACTGCGCGGTGAGCGCCGACAACGGCGGCGCCACCGTGTGGGAGACAGCCCGCGCGCGGGAGATCAGACCGGCGCGGTAGCCGGGCGGGTCAGGGGCGCGGGCCGGCTGCCGGCCGGCCCGCCCCCAGACCGCTGCCATGAACGATCAGCGCGGCACCTGGTGAACGAAGAGCGCGTAGACGGCGGCGCACCGGCGCATGGCGGCTTCGTCGATGTACTCGTCGGGGCCGTGGGAGATGTCCAGGCGACCGCCGCCGTACGCGAAGGCCGGAATGCCGAGTTGCGAATACCAGCGCGTGTCGAGCACTCCCGGGCACATCTGGAAGCCCGGGGCGGCGCCTTCCACGGCGTCCCCGCACCGCGCCAGCGCCTCGGCGGCGGGGTGCGTCTGGTCCGTGCTGCCGGAAGGCTGCTCCTGCAGCACGTCGATGGCGACCTCGGCGCCGGCGGCGTCGGCCGCCTCGTTGATCAGGCCGGTCAGGCGTGCGAGCTCCTGCTCCAGCTCCTCTTCCGGATTGAAGCGGCGGTCGACGGAGAACCACGCCGAGCCGGGAACGGCGTTGAAGCCGGCGCCGGCGCCGGCCTGGCCGCCGACGACGAGCATCGAGCCCGCGGCCGCCTCGCTCTCGACCGGGAAGCTCGTCCGCTGCTCGAGCAGCTCGTGGGAGAGCGTCGTGAGCGGCTCGGCGATGCGGAGCATGTGCTCGAAGGCGTTGATGCCCTGGTGGGCGTAGCCGACGTGCGCTTCGCGACCGGAGGTCCGGACGCGCAACGTGATCGCGCCGCGGCACGCGTGCCAGATCACGCCACCGGTGGGCTCGGCGGTGAGCATCGCGACCGCGTCGGCGTCAATCAGCCCGGCCTCGCGGAGGTGTCCCGAGCCGGCGACGCTGCCGGTCTCCTCGTCGCAGACGAAGTGCAGCACGATCCGGCGATCGCCGAGCAGTCCGAGCTCGCGCGCCGCGAGGGCGCCGTAGAGCATGCTGACCAGGCCGCCCTTCATGTCGGCGGCGCCGCGTCCGGTGATCCTGCCGTCGTGCCGTCGCGGGCGAAACTGCGCCGGATCCTGCGCCGGGACGACGTCGAAGTGCCCGTGGAAGTAGATCGTGCTCGGGCCGTCGCCGACGCCGGCGCGCACGACGCACGGGTCCTCCAGCTCGCGGCTCGGGACG
This sequence comes from Solirubrobacteraceae bacterium, assembly GCA_035489875.1. Lineage (GTDB taxonomy): Bacteria > Actinomycetota > Thermoleophilia > Solirubrobacterales > Solirubrobacteraceae > DASQMT01. Next base: position 1,529 of record DATHJG010001151.1, read on the forward strand.
AGCTCGATCAGCTCGGGCGACAGGCCCAGCTCCTCCATGGCGTCGTGCAGGAACCGTCCGCACCGGCCGAGCCCGCGACCGGGCGGGTTCTCGGTGTCGATGGCCACCAGTTCCTCCAGCAGCGCGGCCATCTCGTCGGCGCGCAGCTCCAGCCAGGCCTGCACTTCAGGGGCACGATCCACCAGCGGCTCCCTTCTCGTCGGCATCATCCAGTGGCGTGTGTCGGTCACGCATGCAGCGCGCGCTCGAGCGTCAGCGCCACGGCGACCACGATCATGGCGATCCCGGAGCCGCGGCCCACGATGCGCGCGGTTCGCGGCCGGGATCGTAGGAGCCGCCGCGCAGTGAGCGCGACCGCGAGGTACGCGAGGCCGCAGACGAGGACGTGGACCGTCCCGAGCACGGCGAGTTGCGCCGTCACCGGCCAGGACGCGCCCGGTGCGACGAACTGCGGCAGGACCGCGAAGAACAGCAGCAGGCCCTTCGGGTTCAGCCCGCTGACCGCGGACCCGCGCAGGGCGGTACGTACGGCGGACGGCATCTGCTGGCCGTCGGCGGCCAGTGGCTCCGACCGGCGGGCGACCGTCACGCCCAGCCACAGCAGGTAGGCGGCGCCGATCAACGTCAGCAGGTGCAGGGCGGTCGGGCTGCCGGCCAGCAGTGCGCCGACTCCGATCACCACGAGCCCTGCGTGCAGGACATACCCGGCGGCCAAGCCTGCGACCGCGGGCAGGACCGTGCGGCCGCGCACTCCGGCCGCGATGGCGTACGCCCAGTCGGCCCCCGGCGTCATGACCAGGAGCAGGTCCACGAGGAGGAAGGCGGCGAAGCTCCGGGCATCCATCCTGCCGGACAACGTATGTGCTTCTGCTCGCACGATGGTCCTGACTTCGGGGCATCTTGCGGGCCGATGCGCCAAGCTTTGTTGGATGGACGCCATCGACCGCAAGATCCTTGCTCACCTGCAGGACGAGGGACGCCTCACGGTCACCGAGCTCGCGCGCCGGCTACCGCTCAGCGTCTCGCGCTGCCAGCGGCGGCTGCGCGACCTCGAGTCCGCCGGCGTCCTGCGCGGCTACCACGCCGATGTCGACCCGGCGAGCGTCGGCTGGGAGTTCATGGCGATCGTGTTCGTCACGATGCGCCAGGAGGACCGCCAGACCGTTGCGCACTTCGAAGCCGCGGTCGCCGACGTGCCACAGGTCGTCTCGGCGCAGCGGTTGTTCGGCGATCCCGACTACCTGCTGCGCGTCGTCGCGGCGGACCTCGCCGCCTACCAGCGCCTCTATGACGAACAGCTCGCCGAGCTGCCCGGCGTACAACGCCTGACCTCGACGCTCGTCATGAAGGACGTCGTGCGCGACCGCGGCGTGCCCCTATCGCTCGCATCCGGCGTAAGCTGGCGTCGATCCGACGTGAACTAAAGGAGGCGGCATGTACGCGCGCGTTGCGACATTCGAGAGCGATCCCTCCGGCGTCGACGAGGCGATCGGCATGGTTCGCGGCGAAGTCGAAGCGGACACACCGGCCGGGCTCGAGGGCGCGAAGATGCTGATGCTCGTCAACCGCCAGACCGGCAAAGGACTCGGCGTCACGCTCTTCGAGAGCGAGGAAGCGATGCGCCGTGGCGACGAGGCGCTCAACGCCATGAGCCCCGGCGCGAACGAGCGCCGCACATCGGTCGAGTTCTTCGAGGTACCGGTTCAGACGGTCGCCTGACATGACCGGGATAGGTCGGGGAGCGTCCGAGGAGGAAGACTCCCGGACGTGACCGGCACTCCCGCTCCCATGCT
>DATHJG010001152.1:0-2872 GCA_035489875.1 Solirubrobacteraceae bacterium
CGCCGAGCCGCAGGCGCCGTTCGGCGGGACGAAGGACTCCAGCTCGCACAGCCGCGAGCAGGGCGACGCGGCGCGCCACTTCTACACGGACACGAAGACCGTGTACATCGATCGGCCCGTGGCGCCGGATGGCTGAGCCCGAGCTCGACGTCGTCGTCGTGGGCGCCGGGCTGGTCGGCCTCGCCACGGCGCTCCAGCTGCTGCGGGCGCGGCCGTCGCTCGCGGTCGCGGTGGTGGAGGCGGAGGACCGGGTGGCCGCGCACCAGAGCGGGCACAACTCGGGCGTCGTGCACGCGGGTGTCTACTACGAGCCCGGCTCGCTCAAGGCGCGCCTGTGCCGCGAGGGGCGGCGCGAGCTGATCGCGTTCGCCGCCGAGCGTGGGATCCTCTACGAGCAGGGCGGCAAGCTGATCGTGGCGACAACGCCGGACGAGCATCCGCGGCTCGAGGAGCTGCGCCGGCGCGCGGAGCGCAACGGGCTCGAGGGCGTGGAGCTGATCGGCGGCGCGGAGCTGCGCGCGATCGAGCCCCACGCGGCCGGCGAGCGCGCGCTGCACGTGCCGGAGACGGGCGTGATCGACTTCGCCGCCGTCGCCGCGGCGTACGCCGACGCGGTCGCCGAGCTGGGCGGCACCGTCCGGCTGGGCTGGCCGGTCACGGCGCTCACGCGCGCCGGAGCCGGCTGGCGACTGGCGTCGCACGACCGCCACATCACCACCCGCGCGGTGGTCGCTTGCGCGGGGCTGGGCGCGGACCGCGTGCTGCGGCTGGCCGGCGCGGCCGACAGCGGGCACCGCGTGGTCCCGTTCCGCGGCAGCTACCGCACCGTCGTCCCGCCGGCCGCCGACCTGGTGCGGAGCATGATCTACCCGGTGCCCGACCCGCGGCTCCCGTTCCTCGGCGTCCACTTCACGCGCGGCGTGGACGGGGGAGTGCACGTGGGCCCCAACGCGGTCCTCGCGCTCGGGCGCGACACGCCGGCGGCGCTGCGGTTCCCGGGCTTGCGCCACTTGATGCGCAAGTACGCGCGGGTGGGCGCCGGCGAGTTGTGGCGCGACAACGTGCGAACCGCGTTCGTGCGCCAGGCGCGCCGCTACCTGCCGGAGCTGACCGCCGCCGACCTCGTCCCGGGCGGCAGCGGCGTGCGAGCGCAGTACGTGGCGCGCGACGGCTCGCTCGTCGACGACTTCGTGATCCGCGAGGACGACCGAGCGGTGCACGTGCTCAACACGCCCTCGCCGGCGGCCACCGCCTCGCTCGCGATCGGCCGCGTCGTCGCCGAGCGCGCGATCGAGCGGTTCGGCCTCGGCTAGGAGTCCGCCGAAGTGTCCACGGTCGTCGTCCGGTCGTGCCGACTTCTTGGACGGGCCCCTACTAGGCCCCCGCGCCGCGGTTGGGCGTCCCGGTCACCTTCGCGTCGTCGGGCGGCCAGCGCGCCTCAGTCCAGTGTTGCTCGACCTGCGGGGCGGCGAAGAACCCGATCACGCGGAGGTCCTCCGAGCCGGTGTTGCGCAAGTCGTGCATCGTGCCCTCCGTGAGCACGACGACGTCGCCGGCCCGCACCGGCTTGGCGCCCTCGTCGAGCAGCAGCTCGCCGCTGCCCGCGAGGATGAACTGGATCTCCTCCGCCGTGTCTGTGTGCTGCCCGAGCGTCTTGCCGGGCGGGATGGCGAAGTAGATCGTCGCGGACTTCTCCGCGACGTCCCCGCCGTAGGCGAAGTAGCCGCCGACCCACGCGGCGTCGTTGGTGCTCGAGCTCAGGGAGACCGTGTCGAGATCGTCCACGTTGATCGGATCCATGTGTGCTGCTCCTCTAGTCGGGGCCGAACGGGTAGTGGAAGTACTGGACGAGGTTGGTGCTGGAGTCGGTCACCCAGGCGCCTCCGGTCGCGTCGATCGCGAGGTCCCACGGCGCCTGGAGCGCGCCGTTGCCCGCGCCGGCGGTGGCGCCGGGACCTCCGAAGCGGGCCAGGATCGCGAGCGAGGGCGAGAGCTTGTAGATGTACGCACCGGCCGCCGCGTAGAGATAGTCCCCCGAACGATCGACCGCGAGGCCGTGGACGCCCGCGAGCGCGGCGCTGTCGCCGAGGAACTCCTCGGCGTCCCCGGACGCCAGGTCGAACCTGGTCAGGCTCCCCGCGCCCTGGACGCGCGCATGGTCATCGGCCACGTAGAGCTTCCCGGCCGCGCGATCGACGGCGATACCGCTCGGATCGATGACCTGACCCTTCGTCGGGCTGTCGTTCAGGGGCTTGGAGCCGAACGTCGTCTGCTCCTGGTTGCGCAGGTACTCGGTCGGCAGCGCGCCCTGTTGTCGGACGAGGATCTGGTTCACGCGCGGGTCCGGTCCGGCGCCGTGGCCGACGATCGGGTTGTTGCCGGTCGTGTAGTCGACGTGGCCGTTGCCGATCGGTCCGAAGAACGGCGACTGGAAGCTTCCGTTGACCCCTCCGTACGCGAACGCGAGGTTGTAGTAGGTGGAGCCGCTCCCGTCCTCGTTCGCGTAGCCGAAGAGATCCTGCGAGGTCGTCCCGTTGAAGGTGGTGACGAACGCCATCGCGTCCCCGAGGTTGGCCGCGCCGCCCTTCGCGTAGTAGTTGACGACGACTGGGCTTCCGGCCACGCCCGCGTGCGGGGGTGCGGGGCTCTTCACGCTGCCGTCGGCGACGGCGATTCCGGTTGCTGCCAATGTGGCAGTCAACGCGTTCGGACCCAGGTCGTCCCGCCGCGCCGACAGCGTGGACGCGTACTGCGGCGCCTCGACCAGCGGGTTGCCGGAGAACTTCTGGACGGTGTCGTCGGCGGACGTCGCGAGCCGGTCGATCACGTAGCTGTCGACCCCGTTCGCGTCGACGGCGATCCCCTGGGCCTG
>DATHJG010001153.1:0-6839 GCA_035489875.1 Solirubrobacteraceae bacterium
GGCCGCATCCTGGCCAAGCTCGCGCTGCGCGACCGCGTGCAGATCGTCATCTACGCCTACGACCGCGGCCTCGTCGCCCCGGGGAGCTGACGTCCCGCGTCACGCATGGGCGCGATCGAGCGCCGACTGCAGCGATTGCGCGTAGCCGTTGCTGGTGTAGGTCGCGCCGGAGACCACGTCGATCCTGGCGCTCTGCGCCTGGAGCGCCTCGCTGCGCAGCAGCGGCCCGGCGACCTGGCTGATCTCCTGCGAGCGGCTGCGGTCGAACGGGAGCGCGAGGGTGGCGATCGAGACGATCCGCGTGCCGCGGACCTTCACCTGGACCTGGACCGGGCCGTACTCCGTCATGACCGAATCGCCCGCGACCGTGCGCACCGCCGTCGGGGCGGGCTGCGTGCCGGCGGCAGGCGGCGAGGTCGGTCGGACCGTCGGCGCCGGAGTGCTGCGCGCCTGGAGCGTTGCGAGCCGGCCCTTCTGCACGTGCGGCGTGTTCCGGAAGCTGGCGATCAGCACCACGGTCGCCGCGGTGACGAGGACGACGGTGAGCAGGCGGGGAAGCGGCATGTCCGGGCGCATGCTCAGAAGGCGAAGCGCTCGACGTGGATCTGGCGGTGCGGCACGCGCAGCGCCCGCAGGCTCTCCTCCGTGATGGCGGTCATCGCCGGCGGCCCGCAGACGTAGACGTCGCGCGCGCGCACGTCGGGCACGAGACCGCGCAGGTGCGCAGGGCCAAGCAGCGCCCGGTTGCGCGGGTCGCGGTGGTCGCCCAGCACGACGTGCAGCGTCGCCGCGCGCGCGGCGGCCAGGGCCTCGAGCTCCCCGCGGAACACCAGGTCGGGCTCGTCGACGCCGCGGTAGAGGAGCGCGAGCTGGCCCGGCGCCGCCGGCAGGTCCTCGAACAGCGCGCGCAGTGGCGTGATGCCCACGCCGCCGGCGATCAGCAGCACGCCGCGCCGCGTGCGCACGACGTCGGTCAGCGTCCCGAACGGGCCCTCCGCCACGACCCGCGTGCCGGGGCGCAGCAGCGCCGCGCGGTCGCTGAAGTCGCCCAGGCTCTTCACGGTGATCCGCAGGCGGTCGGGCGTGGGCGGCGCGGACAGCGAGTACGGGTGCGACTGCCACCAGCCGTCGGCGGTGAGGAAGCGCCAGAGGAAGAACTGGCCGGAGCGGGCGCCGAGCTGCTCCAGCCGGTGTCCGGAGATGTGCAGCGACACGACGCCGGGTCCTTCGGGCACGACGGCCTCCACGCGCATCCGGTGCCAGAGCGCCTGCCACAGCGGCACGAGGAGGCGGAAGCCGACGACCGCGCCGAGCGTGACGACGTAGAGCGCGGTCCAGTAGTACCGCGCCGGCGCGTCGGCGGCGAACTCGGTTCCGTTGGAGAGCTGATGCGCGAACGCCAGCGCGATGCCGGCGTAGGTCGCGAGATGCACGGCGTACCAGACCTCGTAGGGCAGCCGGCGCCGGACGATCACCAGCGAGGTGACGACGACCGCGAGCAGGAGCCCGAGCCCGACCGTCGCCGTGACCATGTCGTCGTAGCTGGTGAGCAGCTTGGAGACCTCGTGCAGGAGCGAGGTCCGGCCGGCGAGCGTGTAGCCCGCCGTGATCAGCACCGTGTGCGCGAGCAGCAGGATCAGGCACAGCTTCCCGTTGCGGCGATGCCAATGCGTCAGCGCGTCGAAGCCGGCGAGCCGCTCCAGCCAGGGAATCCGGGCGAGGAGCAGGACCTGCACGAGCGCGAGGTAGGAGCCGAGCAGACCGGCGATCCGGCCGGCATTCGTCAGCATCGCCGCGGGATCGCCGATGCCGTCGATCCCCCCGCTCCGCGCCCAGAGCGCCCCGATGATCAGCCCGTTCGCCGCGAACAGCAGCCACAGGTCACCCGCGCCGATCCCTGTCACCCGGCGCGGCGCGGCGCGGGGCGCGGTGCTGATCGCCTCCATTCCCGCCGAGGCTACGGGCGGGCGCGTCAGTTCTCCGTCAAACGCCCGCGACCAGTGGCCCGTCTCGCAACAATCGACCCGAAATGACGCACGTCGATCACCGACAGGCTGTGTCCTCGACCACTTGAAATGCCAGGGGCATTCCTGCGGGTCTGCGTCCTTGCCTGTCGGCGCCGCCGCACGCCCTTTCGGGCCGATCGTCACGAGACGGACCACTAGACTCGGCCGCTGACATGCGCGTGCTGGTCGTCGAGGACGAAGCGGATCTCGCCGACGCCGTCGCGCGCGGGCTGCGCGAGTGGAGCCTGGCCGTCGACGTCGCGCGCGACGGGGAGGAGGCGCTGCACAGGCTCGACGTGTTCGACTACGAGGTCGTGGTGCTCGACCGGGACCTCCCCGGGGTCAGCGGCGACGAGGTCTGCCGCCGGCTGATCGGACGTCCCCACCGCCCGCGCGTGCTGATGCTCACCGCCGCCGGCAGCACCGGCGACGTCGTAGACGGCTTCGCCCTGGGCGCCGACGACTACCTGCGGAAGCCGTTCGACTTCGCCGAGCTCGTCGCCCGGGTCACCGCGCTGTCGCGCCGCGACGGACGACCGGCCTCACCCGTGCTCGCGCGCGGCGAGCTCGTGCTGGACCCGCTCAAGCGCGAGGCGCGGCGCGGCGATCGGGACCTCGGGCTGACCCCGAAGGAGCTCGGCGTGCTGCGCGTGCTGCTGGAGGCCGACGGCGCCGTGGTCACGCACGAGGAGCTGCTCGTCCGCGCCTGGGACGAGCACGCGAACCCGTTCTCCACCGCGATGCGCATGGTCGTGATGACCCTGCGCCGCAAGCTCGGCGACCCGCCCGTGATCGAGACGCTGCGCGGCTTCGGCTACCGGATCCCGTGAGGCGCCGGCTCCGCCCCACCGTCCGGCTCCGCCTCGCCGCCCTCTACACCGCCGCCTTCCTCGTGGGCGGCGCCGGCCTGCTCACGGCGAGCTACGCGCTCGTCCGGCACAGCCTGCCGGAGAGCTCTGCGGTCGCGCGTGCGGCGGTGGTGCGCGAGCTCGGGGCCGCGGCGAGCGACAGCGACGACGCCGCTCGGGACCGGATCATCGAGCAGACGCGGCTCGAGGTCCGGGCCACGACGCTCGACCACCTGCGCGACGGTTACATCCTCGCCCTGGCGCTCTCGACGCTCGTCTCGGCGACGCTCGGGTGGCTGCTCGCCGGCCGTGCGCTGCGCCCGCTGAGCGACATCACCGCGACCGCGCGGCGCGTCTCGCAGGAGAACCTGCACGAGCGGATCGCGCTGGCCGGGCCCGAGGACGAGCTGAAGGAGCTCGCCGACACGTTCGACACGATGCTCGGCCGCCTGGACGCGGCGTTCGAGTCCCAGCGCAGCTTCGTCGCCAACGCCTCCCATGAGCTGCGCACGCCGCTGTCGATCATCCGCACCGAGGTCGACGTCGCGCTGCAGAGCAGCGTCGTGACCGTCGAGAAGCTCACGGCCATGGCCGCGGTCGTGCGGTCCGCGTCGGAGCGCAGCGAGCGGCTCATCGAGGCGCTCCTCACGCTCGCGCGCAGCGACCGCGGCGACCTGCACGTCGAGCCGGTCGACCTCGCCGCCGCCGCCCGCTCCGCGCTCGACGACGTCGCGGGCGACATCGTGGCCCGCGACCTGCGGGTCGAGGCCGACCTCGCGCCGGCCGTTGCGGCCGGCGACCGTGCGCTGCTCGAGCGCCTCGTCTCCAACCTCGTCCAGAACGCGGCCAGGCACAACGTGGACGGCGGCTGGATCTCGATCACGACCGACGCCGCCGATCGGGCGGCCACGCTCGTCGTCGCCAACAGCGGGGTGGCGGTCACCGCGAGCGAGGCCGAGCGGCTCACGACGCCCTTCCAGCGGCTCGGCGACGCGCGCGCCCGACGCGCCCCCGGATCCGGTCTCGGCCTCTCGATCGTCGACTCGGTGACCCGCGCCCACGGCGGCCGGCTGCGGCTCACCGCGCCCGGCGAGGGCCTGATCGCCACCGTCGACCTCCCACGCTCGGGCTCCTAGGCCGCCACTGGTCCGAGGAGCGGTCGCCCACGGCCTTGCGCGCAGCAGGCACGGGACGCGGCGCCAGCGACGCTCCGCATCGGTCCCATGCACGACTCGGCGATCCGTTCCCCCTCTGACCTGGACGACCTCCAGCGGCGCGTCCTCGGGCTCGCACCCGCGCCTGCCCCGCGGCTGGACAGCCCGTACTGGATCTCGAACGAGCTCTGCGAGGCGCTGCGCCACGTCACGCACGACGTGGGCGGTCAGCCCGACGCCCCGGTCGCCTACGTGGACAAGGAGGAGGCCGACTGGGAGCTGCGCACCTACGTCCTGTGCGAGGTGCTCGCGTGGCGGGGGGTGTGGAACTCGGAGATGCGGCGCCGGGCGGAGAACGACCTCGGTGCGACGCTGTACTACGGGCTCCCGTACTACGCCCGCTGGATCTGGGTCGCGACCAAGACGCTCCTCGACAAGGGCCTGATCTCGGTGTCGGAGCTGGCGGCAAAGATCGACGAGGTGCGCGCGCGCAAGGAGGCCGGGTCGTGAGGCGGTTCGAGATCGGCGATCGCGTCACCGTGCGCGAGGCGACGACGCTGTTCCACCACCGGACGCAGGCCTACACCCGTGGCCGCACCGGCGTGGTGGTCGAGCACCGGCCGGAGTGGCTGATCCCGGAGGACGAGGCGTGGCAGCGCGAGGACGGGCGCGTGGAGCCGTTCTAAGTCGTGCGCTTCCGCCAGCGCGATCTGTGGCCCGGCTACACGGGGCTGGAGATCGACACGTTGGAGACCGAGGTCGCGGAGGGCTGGCTCGACCCGGCCGCGGAGGTGGCGCAGTGACCCACGAGCACGACCACCACGCGCCGATCGAGGCCGCGGACGAGATCAGCGAGTTCGAGGTGCTCGAGACGGCGATTCGCGAGCTGGCGATCGAGAAGGGCCTGTTCTCCCCCGACGACCACCGCCGCTTCATGGAGTGGGCGGAGCGCATCGGCCCGCACGGAGGGTCGCGCCTGGTGGCCCGCGCCTGGCTCGACCCCGACTTCAAGCAGCGCCTGCTGGCCGACGGCACCGAGACCTCGAAGGAGGTCGGGATCGACTGGCTCGATCCGACCGGCACGGGGACGCCGAGCGACTTCACGTACTTCTACGTGCTCGAGAACACGCCCGCGGTGCACAACGTGATCGTGTGCACGCTGTGCTCCTGCTACCCGCGGCCCGTCCTCGGCCAGGCGCCGGAGTGGTACAAGACCCCGCATTACCGGCGCCGCGTCGTCCGTTGGCCGCGCGAGGTGCTCGCCGAGTTCGGGCTGCACCTTGCACCCGAGGTGGAGGTGCGCGTGCACGACTCGAACCAGAAGTCGCGCTTCATGGTCATGCCGATGCGGCCCGAGGGCACGGAGGGCTGGACCGAGGATCGGCTCGCCGCCATCGTGACCCGCGACACGATGATCGGCGTCGCCCTGCCTCGCGCCGACTGGACCGCCGACCGCTCCCCCGCGATGACATGAGCGGCGACGACCACTACCCCGTGCTCATGGCCACCCTGCGCAGCGCCGACCCGGGCCCGCCGGAGCCGGATCGCACGCCGGCCCCGTGGGAGGCGAACGTGCACGCCACCTGCGCGTGCCTGTCCTGGCGCGGAACGCTCGACAACCTCGAGCGGCGCCACGCCGAGGACACGCTCGGGCAGACCACCTACGCCGACTTCCCGCTCCACGCGCGGGCCGCGGTCGTGACCGCGCACTCGCTCCTGGAGCGGGGCGCGATCTCCGAGCGCGAGCTCGAGACCAGGATGAACCAAGTGCGCGCGCGCTTCCGACAAGCGTAAGCGCCGACAGGAGGAGCGTCCCATGTCAGAAGCGCTGGCCACCGCCGCCGTTCCCGAGGCGGTCCATCCCCCGTCGATCGAGGTCCGTGAGCTGTGGCCGTGGGCAGTGTTCGCCGGCGCGGTGCTGCTCGTCCTCGTCTATCTCGTCGGTGTGGACGAGGGGGCGGCCTCGGTCGTCCCGGGCAGGCTGCTGCACGAGTACGTCCACGACGGGCGGCACCTGCTCGCCTTCCCCTGCCACTGAGGGAGCGGAACCGCATGCTGCGCAACCTGCTGATCTGCGGACTGATCGCCGGCGCCTGCGCCGGACTGTTCGCGACGGGCTTCGCGGAGCTGGCGGGCGAGCCCTCGATCGACCGCGCGATCTCGTTCGAGGCCCGCCAGTCCGAGGCGGCGGGCGAGGCGCCCGAGCCCGAGTTGGTATCCCGCGACGTCCAGCGCACCGCCGGCCTGGTCACCGGCGCGGTGGTCTACGGGCTCGCCCTCGGCGGGCTGTTCGCGCTCGCCTTCGGCTACGTCTACGGCCGCGTGGCCCGCACGAGTCCGCGCAGGACGGCGCTCTGGCTGGCGGCGTCGGCGTTCGCGGTGCTCTTCCTCGTCCCGTTCGTCAAGTACCCGGCGAACCCGCCCGGGATCGGGGGTCACGACACCATCGGCCACCGGACGCTGCTGCAGCTCACGATGGTGGCGATCTCCCTGCTGGCTGCGATCGCGGCGGTGCGGCTCCACCGAGCGGCGTCCGCGCGCGTCGCGCCGGCCGGCGCAGCGGCGATCGCCGGCGCGGTCTACGTCGCGGTCGTCGTGGTCGCCGGTCTGGCGCTGCCCGCCGTCCACGAGGTTCCCCGGGCGTTCCCGGCGACCACGCTGTGGGAGTTCCGGCAGGCATCGGTGGGGATGAACGCCGTCCTCTGGGCGACCATCGGCTTGCTCTTCGCCGCCGCTGTGCCGCGCGTGATGGCCCGCCGGCCGGTGCTCCGGCGGTCTGCGGCCAGTAGCGGACGATGACGTCGGCTTTGTGGTGCGTCGGGCGAACGGTC
>DATHJG010001154.1:0-3669 GCA_035489875.1 Solirubrobacteraceae bacterium
CGAGAGCGCCCACCGGGTGGCGGAAGAGGTCGATCTGAGGGCTTGTCAGAGTGTCGGATGGCGTCCGTAAGCGAAGTGACGAGGCGGCTGAGGTTCCCGGAGCAATCCCCCGACGCCGGGGTGCCGATCGTGTACAGATGGGTGAGGAAGATCCTGCGCGCGTGTCATGGAGGGCCGTAGCAATGACCAAGTCGCCGCGAGTGAGGGCATCGGGTCGGTGCCGATGCTGACGCCGGTGAGCCAGCCCCGTACCGGTGCTCGGCATGGACGCGTACAACACGGGTGAACGGCACGGACGAGTGGCTGCTGAAGGAGGTGCGGAGGTCGTGCATTCCACGGACGGAATGGATCAGGAGGATCTTGCCGCGGCGGAGGTCGACGAGCGGCGGGTCGGGCCGGATCGCCGCATCTCCCGCCGGTTTCGCCGCTCGAGGTCCCGCGCGGTCCTGCGGTCCATCCCGATCACCGAAGGCGACGTCGCCCCCGTCACCAGCGGGCGGGATGTCCGCTATCGCTGGACGCTCATCGCCGTCGACGGCGCGGCCGCGATGCTCGTGGTGCTGCTGCTCCTGCCGGCCGTCGCCAGCGCGTGGGAGCCGCTCGTGGCGCTCGTCGCGGCCCCGCTGCTGATCGGGCTCGCCAAGACGCTCGGGCTCTACGATCGCGACGAGCTGGTGCTCAACAAGTCGACGCTGGACGAGGCGCCGGCGCTGTTCCAGGCCGCCGCCGTCTTCACGCTGCTGGTCTGGGTGCTGGTGGAGGGCGCCGCGTCGGCGGACATCGGCGCCCGCGCCGTGGTCCTGACCTGGGCGGGAACGTTCGCGCTGCTGACGGCCGGACGCGCCGCAGGACGCGCACAGGCGCGCCACGCGACCGCCGTGGAGCGGTGCCTCGTCGTCGGCGAGCAGGCCAGCATCGCCGCGATCCGCAAGAAGGTCACGGTCGGCGCGGTCAACGCCGAGGCCGTCGCCACGCTGGAGCTCAGCCCGTTCACCCCCGCCACCGGCGAGGAGCTCGCGCGCCAGTTCCGGGCGCTCGTCCAGCGTCACGACGTCCACCGGGCGATCATCGCGCCGAGCTCCGACGTCCCGTCGACGGACACGCTCCACCTGATCCGCGCCGCCAAGCACGGCGGCGTGCGCGTGAGCGTCGTGCCGCGGATGCTCGAGGTCGTCGGCTCGACGGTCGAGTTCGACCATCTCGACGGCCTCACGATGCTCGGCGTGCGCCGGTTCGGCCTGTCGCGCTCGTCGCGCCTGCTCAAGCGTGCCTTCGACATCGTCGGCTCGTCCGCGATGCTCGCCGTGGCGGCGCCCGCGATGCTCGCGATCATGGCCGCGATCCGCATCGACTCGCCCGGGCCGCTGCTGTTCCGCCAGACGCGCGTCGGCCGGGACGGCAGGCACTTCCAGATGCTGAAGTTCCGCTCGATGGTGGTCGGCGCGGACGCCGAGAAGGAACGCCTGCGCCACCTCAACGAGACGAACGGGCTGTTCAAGATCGAGTCGGATCCGCGCATCACCCGCGTCGGCCGTTTCCTGCGGCGGACGTGCCTCGACGAGCTGCCGCAGCTCCTGAACGTCTGGCGCGGCGAGATGAGCCTGGTCGGGCCGCGGCCGCTGGTGGTCGACGAGGACGCCCAGGTGCTGGGCCTGGACCGGCATCGCCTGCACCTGACGCCGGGGATGACGGGTCACTGGCAGATCCTCGGCTCGCCCCGGGTCCCGATGCACGAGATGGTCGGCATCGACTACCTCTACGTCGCGAACTGGTCGCTCTGGAGCGACGTCAAGATCCTGCTGCGCACGATCCCGCACATGCTCGCCTCCCGCGGGATGTAGCGCGGCGCAAAGGTGGTTGCCCTATTCTCGGCGCTGCCGGGCGCGCAGGGCTCAGGAACGCCCGCGGCGCGCCCGTGCTCGGGTCATGAGAACCACGATCATCCTCATCGCGGCCGGCGTCGCGGCCTGGCTGCTCGGCTTCGCGCTCGTGTGGCTGTACTGCGTGTCCGCCGCGAGGGAGGACCGGCGGATCGCCGCGTCCCGGGATCGCGCCGAGGCCGCGGCCGCACCGGACGACCGGGACCGGCCCAGCCACGTCACGCGCGGCTGAGCCACGACCGCCGCTCTGGAGTGACCGGCGCCCGCGATCGCAGGCGCATCGGCTATCCTTCGGTGCTGACCTCGCGCCGGGTGCGGGGTTTTCCTTTGCCCGGCGCCGATCTCCTTCGACCTTTCTTCTGACGGAGCGCCCTGAGCATGGCCCGCGGAGACGTCCGGATCGCCGTCACCCTCGCGTGCGAGGAGTGCAAGCGCCGGAACTACCAGACCAACAAGTCCAAGCGCAACAACCCCGATCGAATCGGGCTGCGCAAGTACTGCAAGTGGTGCCGGAAGCACACCGCGCACCGCGAGACGCGCTAGGCGGAGCAGGTCCGTGGCCCGTGATCGCGAGCGCGCCAAGCGGCGTCGTGCCGAGCGGCGGTCGGGTACGCCCGATCCGCTCGACCACGCGTCCGCCGACGTCGACGAGGCCCGCCTCGCCGAGGCCGGCGCGGTGCCGCCCGGCGACGATTTCGGCGCCGAGATCTACGACGACGAGCTCGGCGACGACCGACCCGGCCGCGCCGACGACGCCGTCCAGGGCGACGCCGTCTCGCGGCACGAGATCGAGCGGGAGGCACACGGGCCGCGGCGCAAGCGCGGCCGCCTGTTCACCTTCCTGGGGCACTGCATCGACGAGCTGCGCCGCGTCCAGTGGCCCGACCGTCGCCAGGTCGGCCAGGCCACCGCGGTCGTGCTCGGGTTCGTCGTGATCGCGGGCGGCTACCTCGGCCTGCTCGACGCGCTGTGGAAGCCGCTGATCGAAGCAATTTTGTAACGTCGCCCGAAAGTCGTCGCGTGGGGTTTGCGACGACCGGCAGGGCGAAACCGGAGATTCCCACACACACATGTTCCGCTGGTACGTCATCAACACCTATTCAGGGCACGAGAAGAAGGTCAAGCAGAACCTCGAGCACCGCGTCTCGTCGCTCAACCAGACCCGCTCCGTGCGCCAGGTCGTCGTCCCGACCGAGACCGTGCAGGAGATGAAGGACAACCAGAAGATCTCCGTCGAGAAGCGCACCATGCCCGGCTACGTGCTGGTGAACATGGACCTCAACGAGGACTCCTGGCAGGTCGTCAAGGGCACGCCCGGCGTGACCGGCTTCGTCGGCGCGTCCAACGAGCCGATCCCGCTCACGCAGGCCGAGGTCGACCGGCTGCTGCATCGCGAGGTCGCCGTGCGCGCCCCGAGCCGCGCGCAGTTCTCGATCGGCGAGTCGGTCAAGGTCATCTCCGGCCCGCTGTCGGACTTCTCCGGCGAGATCTCCGAGATCAACGAGGACGCCGCCAAGCTCAAGGTCCTCGTGTCGATCTTCGGCCGCGAGACGCCCGTCGAGGTCGGGTACGACCAGGTCAAGAAGATCTAAACGGGTCCGCTAACCTCACTCCGCTTCCAATGGCAAAGAAAGTCCTCACAACGATCAAGCTCCAGGCGCCCGGCGGCCAGGCCTCGCCGGCGCCGCCCGTCGGCCCCGCCCTGGGCCAGCACGGCATCAACATCATGGAGTTCGTCAAGGCGTTCAACGCCCAGACGGCGAGCGACATGGGCACGACGATCCCGGTC
>DATHJG010001155.1:0-2113 GCA_035489875.1 Solirubrobacteraceae bacterium
CCCGGATCTCGAGCCGGTAGCCCTCGGGACCGAGCTCCTCGTCCGGCCCGAGCGCTGCCGGTGCCGGGATGATCACGCGAGCGCGTGCTCGGCGACGGCCGCGCCGTTTAGCGCGATCGCAGCCCCGGTCTCGGGGTCGAACGCGTGCAGCCGCGCGGGGTCGATGGCCAGCTCGACCGTCTCCCCCGTCGCCGGCCGGTGGCGCGGGTCGACCACGGCGGTCAGCGTGGCGCGGTCCTCGTCGGCGAGCAGCACGTCGTCCCCGGGCGCGGCGTCGAGCGCGTCGCGCACCGCCTCGGCGCGCAGCCGCGGCGCGTCGATGCCGACGACGAGCTGCGTCTCGGTGCCCAGCTCCTCGACCACCTCGACCACGCCCTTGATCCGCGTGAGCGCCGCGTCCGTCGCCGGACCGGCCAGCTCCAGGTGATGCGGGCGCAGCCCGAGGATCACCCGGCCCGGGAGCCGGGAGCCCGCCGGCAGCGCGACGCGGCAGGCGCCGAAGCGCGCCGAGCCGCCCACCACCGTCGCCTCGACCAGGTTCATCGCGGGGGAGCCGATGAACGCGGCGACGAACAGGTTCGCGGGCCGCGCGAACAGCGCCTGGGGCGTGTCGCACTGCTGCAGCACGCCGCGGCGGAGCACCGCGACGCGGTCGCCGAGCGTCATCGCCTCGACCTGGTCGTGCGTGACGTACACGGTCGTCACGCCGAGCCGCTCGTGGAGCCGGCTGAGCTGCGCGCGCATCGAGACGCGCAGCTTGGCGTCGAGGTTGGAGAGCGGCTCGTCCATCAGGAACGCGCGCGGCTCGCGCACGATCGCCCGGCCCATCGCGACCCGCTGGCGCTGGCCGCCCGACAGCTCGCCGGGCTTGCGGTCGAGCACCTCGTCGAGGCCGAGGATGCGCGCGACCTCCTCCACCCGGCGCGCGATCTCGGCCTTGTCGGTACCGCGCAGCTTGAGGCCGAAGCCGAGGTTGCCGCGCACGGACAGGTGCGGGTAGAGCGCGTAACTCTGGAACACCATCGCGATGTCGCGCTTGCGCGGGTCCAGGCGCGTGACGTCCTGGTCGCCGATGTGGACCGTGCCCTCGGTGACGTCGACGATCCCGGCGAGCATCTGCAGCAGCGTCGACTTGCCGCAGCCGGACGGGCCGACGAGGACCATGAACTCGCCATCGCGGATCTCCAGGTCGACGTGGTCGACCGCGAGCGGGCCGTCCTTGTAGGTCTTCGTCAGCCCTTCGATGCGGATGGGTGGCATGGTGTGAGTGCTCCGTTGCTCAGGTGGTCCGGGTGACCTTCTGCAGGCCGGCGGGTCGGTCGACGTCGACGCCGCGACGCTCGGCGGCGCCGACGGCGAGCAGCTGGGCGGGGACGACGGCGCAGAGCGGACTCAGCCACTCCGGGCCGGGCTCGACCGACAGCTTGCGCTCGCCGCGCGCCGGCGCGTAGTCGTCGCCCGCGATGACGGTGATGTCGGCGTCGCGCCCGTGCGCGGCTGCGAGCACGTCGCGCACCGCGGCGCCGGCGGGCGGCGACGGCAGCACGGCGAGCACGGGGAAGCCGGGGTCGAGCATCGCGACCGGGCCGTGCAGGAAGTCCGCGGGCGAGGCCGGCTCGGCAGCGACCGCGGCGAGCTCCTTGATCTTCAGCGCCGCCTCGAACGCGGTGGCGTAGTTCGCGCCGCGGCCGATCACCGCGAGCCGCCGCCACGCCGCGGCCGCCTCCGCCGCCGCGTCGAGGCCGGCGGTGCGCGAGAGCTGGCGCTCCATCGCGTCCGCGACCCCGGCGAGCTCGCGCCGGCGCGGCTCGTCGGCGGCGATGGCGGCGGCCAGCGCGGCGACGGCGGCGAGCGAGGTCGTGTACGTCTTCGTCGCGGCGACGCTCGCCTCCACCCCCGTCCGCAGCGGGATCACGTGCGTGGCCGCGGCGGCCATCGGAGAGCCGGGGTCGTTCGTGATCGCCACCGTCACGCAGCCCTGGGCGCGCGCCGCGGCGAGCACCGCGACCACGTCGGGCGAGGCGCCCGATTGCGAGATCCCGAGCACGAGCCCGTCCGTGTAGCGCATCGGCGCGTCGTAGACGGTGTGGAGCGACGGCGTCGCCAGCGCGAC
>DATHJG010001156.1:0-2473 GCA_035489875.1 Solirubrobacteraceae bacterium
GTCGTGCTGCGCGGCTCCACGATCGGCGCGAACTGCACGCTGCGCGGCTGCATCGTCGGCGCCGGCGTGGAGATCGGCGACAACACGCACGTCGAAGGGCTCGCGGTGCTCGGCGAGGGCGTCACGATCGGCGCGGACAACGTGATCACCAACGGCGCCCGCGTGTTCCCGGGCGTCACCATCCCCGACGGAGGGCTGCTCTTCTAGATGACCGTGCTCGACGCCGCCGCCTGCACCGCGGTCGACTCCACCGGCCAGTTCGCCGAGACGCTCGGCCTCGCCGACCACCTGCGCGACGCGCTCTGGCGCGTCGACTCCGCGAACATCGCGCCGGTCGACGCGTACGGCGGGCTGATCGTCGCCGGCATGGGCGGCTCATCGGTGGGCGGCCGGCTCGCGTCCGGCGCGCTCGGCCCGCGGCTGCGCCGCCCGCTCGCGCTCGCGATGGGCTACGACATCCCGGCCTGGATCGGCGCCGAGACGCTCGTGCTGTGCTCCAGCTACTCCGGCTCCACGGAAGAGACGCTCGCGACCTACGACGCCGCCAAGGCGGCCGGCGCGCCGCGCATCGTGGCGACCATCGGCGGCCCGCTCGCCGAGCGCGCGCGGCGGGACGGCGTGCCGGTCGTGCCGCTCCCCGGCGGCTTCCAGCCGCGCGCGGCGGTCGGCTACTCGCTCGTCACGGCGCTCGAGGCGGCCGCGCTCTGCGGCGCCGCCCCGTCGCTGCGCGACGAGGTCGAGGGCGCGGCGGCGCTCGCGGCGGAGCTGGCGCGCGAGTGGGGGCCGGACGGCGACGAGGAGAACGACGCGAAGCGGATCGCCCGCGCGCTGCACGGCACGATCCCGGTGATCACCGGCGCCGGCCTCACGGCGTCCGTCGCCTACCGCTGGAAGTGCCAGATCAACGAGAACGCCGAGATCCCCGCGTTCGCGAGCAAGCTGCCCGAGCACGATCACAACGAGATCGTCGGCTGGGGCGGCGCCGAGCGGCGGCTCGGCGCGATCTTCCTCGACGACCCCGAAGGCGACGAGCGCGCCGCCCGGCGGATCGAGGTGACCGCCGAGCTGGCGGCCGAGGGCGCGGCGGTGGTCGAGCGCGTGACGGCGCGCGGCGGCACGCGGCTCGAGCGGCTCGTCTCGCTCGTGCTGCTCGGCGACCTCGTCTCGCTCTACCTCGCGGTGCTCCGCGGCGTCGATCCCGTGAACATCCGCGCGATCGACACGCTCAAGGAACGGCTCGCCGCGGCGCGGGCGTAAGCTCGCTGGCATGTCCGACACCGCCATCTCCACCCGCACCGCCGCGTCGATCGTCGACGGCGTCGCGCGCACCGACGCGCCCGGCGGCCGTCTGGAGTCGACCAACCCGGCCAACCTGTCCGACGTCGTCGCCGAGGTGCTCCTCACCGACGCGCAGGGCTTCGAGGACGCCTGCCGCGCGGCGCGCGCCGCGCAGCGCGGCTGGGCCGCGGTGCCGGCGCCGGCGCGCGGGCGCGTGATCGCCGAGGTCGGGCGCCTGTTCGAGGCCAACAAGGAGGCGCTCGCGCGCCTGGTGACGCGGGAGATCGGCAAGCCGTACCCCGAGGCGCTCGGCGAGGTGCAGGAGATCATCGACACCTGCGACTTCTTCCTCGGCGAGGGCCGCCGCCTGTACGGCCAGACGGTCCCGTCGGAGATGCCCGACAAGCAGCTCTTCACGTTCCGCATGCCGGTCGGCGTCGCGGCGATCGTCACCGCCGGCAACTTCCCGGGCGCCGTGCCGTCGTGGTACCTCGTGCCCGCGATCCTGTGCGGCAACGCGGTGGTCTGGAAGCCGGCGGAGTACAGCGCGGCGATCGCGTCGGCGATGACGCAGATCTTCCACGCCGGCGGCGTGCCGAAGGGCGTGCTGAACCTGGTGCAGGCCGACGGCGCGCAGACGTTCGCGGGGCTCGAGCGGGCGCTCGAGCAGCGGCTGGTCGACAAGGTCGGCTTCACCGGCTCCTCCGCCGTCGGGGCGGAGATCGGCGCGCTGTGCGGGCGCCACCTGCAGTCGCCGTGCCTCGAGCTGGGCGGGAAGAACCCGATGGTCGTGATGGACGACGCGGACCTCGACCTCGCGGTCGAGGGCGCGCTGTTCGCGGGCTTCGGCACCGCCGGGCAGCGCTGCACGTCGCTCGGCACCGCGATCGTCCAGGCGAGCGTGCACGACGAGTTCGTGCGCCGGCTGGACGAGCGGCTGCGGGCCGCGCCGATCGGCGACCCGATGGCCGACGTGCTCTACGGGCCGATGCTGCACGAGCGCTTCGCCGAGCGCTTCGAGGAGTGGCTCGGGCTGATCCGCCCGCACCACGTGCCGCACGGGTCGACCGCCCAGGGCCGGATCACGTCCGCGGCGCCGCGCGCGGGCTTCGTCGGCGACCCCGAGGCCGGCATCTTCTACCACCCGACGTTCGTGTCCGGCGTCACGATCGAGGACGAGATCTACGGCACCGAG
>DATHJG010001157.1:0-3106 GCA_035489875.1 Solirubrobacteraceae bacterium
CGACTTCTTCGGCGAGATGGCGCTACTGGAGGAGGACCGCCGTACGGCGACCGTCACGGCCAAGACGCCGATGTCGCTGATCGTCATGACGCGGTCGAACTTTCGCTTGCTCGACCGCGTGCAACCTGCGGTGCACGCGACCGTCGCCAAGGCGATCGCCGAGCGGCACGCTTCGACGGCGTAGCCGCATCACCCGACGGACCGGGCAGGCCGCGCGGGCCCGGAGGCCTGCCCGTAGGCGTGCCCGCGGTCGCCACCGTCTGCTCCATCAGCATCGACCGCCCAGCATTCTCGATCCGAACCGGACATGACGAAGCCTCGCCGGCTTTCGACTTGGCGATCGTCGACCGACTCGACCGCACGCGCCGCTACGAACGCGTCAGGCGCGGCTAGCCACCGCCGCGGCAGCTAACGCCTCACGGACCTCCCACGCCGGCGAGCCGTCGGAGCGCTCGCGTTCTTCGCTGGGCTCCCCGGAGAAGAGCTCGACGCCATCGCAGGTGTGGCGTCTGCACGCGAGTTCGCGTCCGGTGAGGTGTTGAGACCGAGAGGGTTTCGGTCATGCGCTCTTCCTGGTCGAGGCCGGCTCAGCCGACGTCTCGATCAATGGAGAACAGGTCGGTGTGGTCGGACCACGCGGCCGGCCAGCCGGCCGGCGGGCGGCGCGAGAGGCGCTCGACTAGCGCTCCGGCGCTGCGACCGCGGGCTGGGCATCGCCCTCGAGCAGCCCGGTGACGTGAGTATCGGCCGCCCCGGCGGACGGCCGGTGCCCCGTGAGCGCTGCGACGAACGCATCGCGTTCGAGCACACGCAGCACCAGCTCCCCCCGTGCGGTCACCGTGGCCATGCGCCGGCAGTCGCGCAGCAGCGCGATCTCCCCGAAGCCGTCGCCCGGGCGCAGCGTCTGGACGAGGCGCCCGCCGCGGCGCACCTCGCCGGCGCCCCCGGCGACGACGTAGAACGAGTCGCCGTGGTCACCCTCGGCGAACACCTGCCGGTCGTCCGCCACGGTCGTCACCCGACTGCGGACCGCGAGCTCCTCGATCGCCGGCAGCGGCAGCATGCGCAGCAGCTCGGCGCGGCGCAGCAGCGCGATGTCAGCGTCGCGCGAGACCATGCCGTGGTCGATGCGCCGCAGGCGCGGCCAGCTCGCGGCGACGGCGAGCGGTGTGATGAGACCCACGGCCAGTAGTGCGCCGCGACTCCCGAGCGCGTGCACGGCCAGCGACGCGGAGAGCGCCCCGGCGGCGACCGCCAGCGCGCCGAGGCTCTCGAAGACGCCGAATACGCGCCCGAGCAGGGCCTCGGGCACGATCCGGACCGGGAGGGTGAACAGCCCGACGTCGGCGAGCGCGTTGCCGACGCCGATGACCGCGAGGCAGGCGACCGCCACGGCGGGGTGCGGGAACGCGGCGACGAGCATGAGCGAGAGCCCCCACAGCGCCGCCCCGACGCCGTCCCAGCGGGCTAGGTCGCGGCCGTCGGCGAGCAGTCCGGTGGCCAGCGACCCCACGACCGCGCCGGCGCCGATCGCGCTGGTTAGCAGCCCGACATCCGCCTCGTGCCCGCCCAGCACGTCGAGCGCGAGTACCACGGTCAGGACGGTCAGCGCGCCCCGCGTGAAGATCTGCGTCAGCGCGATCGAGAAGATCACTGCGACGTCCCCGTGGCGGGTGACCGCCGTGAACCCGTCCGCCGCCTCGCGCAGCAGCCGCGGGCGGGCCGCCGCCGGCCGCGCGGACGGCTCATAGCCGATGCGGGCGATGGCCCACGCACCCCACGCGGACGCAGCCGCCACCGCCGCGAACACCGCCGCCGGCCCCGAGAACGCGAGCAGCAGCGCGGCGATCGCCGGTCCGGCAAGCGTCCCGCTAGCGTCCATCAACCCGCGGACGACCGACGCGCTCGCCAGCTCCTGCGGCGTGCGGCAGAGCGAGGGCAGCAGCGCGGAGTGCGCGGGCCGCAGGACGGTGAAGGCCGCGGTCGCGACCACCGCGAGCGCGTACACCGTCGCCGGCGGCGCCTCCGAGGCGGCGAGCGCGGCCGCGATCCCCACCGCGACCGCCCGCACGGCGCACGCGCCGATCAGCACGCGGTCGCGCGCCACGCGATCGGCCAGCGCCGTGGCGAACGGCGCGACGAGTGCCGCCGGCGCCATCCGGGCCGCGGCCACGATCGCAACGGCGGTCGCGCCACCGTCCCGGAAGGCGACGACCGACAGGCCCACGAGGAACCCCCATTCGGACGCCCACACCGCGCCGAACGCCAGCTGGGCGAGGCGCAGCGAGCGGTTGCGCGCGTTCGACGCGAACGCCGCGCCAGCGTCGGCGAGCCGGTGGAATCGGCGCTCGGCCACGGGCGCGAGTCTCGCAGCCGCGCGCCGGCAACGCCAGCGCGCGCCGAGGCTTGCCTCGCACCGTCTGAGAGGCACATTCTCGAGACGCAACTCGAAGCAGCAGCGAGCATCAGCGGGGGTTTCATGCGTCGTCCCACGCGACAAAGCGAGGATCGGTCTGCGCGTTCACCGCTGGAGGCGTCGCAAGCAGATGAGTGCGCATCCGAGGCTCAGCAGCGCGCGGTGCAGACTGGCCTCGCGTTCCCAGCGGATGCGGAGCCGGCGGAAGTTGTGCAGTCAGGCAAACGTACGCTCCACCACCCATCGCACGCGTCCGAGTCCAGAACCATGCTCGGTCGCGCGGCGAGCGATCACCGCCCCACGCCGCGGCGCCACAGTTCGCGGCGGTACTTGTCGCGGTCATAGCCGCGATCGGCGATCACCCGGTCGGGGCGCTGGCGCGGCCGGCCGCGTTTGCCCGCGATGGCGCCAATCCCATCGACGAGCGGGAGCAGTTGCGTCACGTCGTTGCGATTTCCGCCGGTCAGGGCGACGGCCAGCGGCGTGCCGTGAAGGTCGACGATCAGGTGATGTTTGGAACCAGTGCGGGCGCGGTCAACTGGTGATGGGCCGGCCAACGGTCCGCCTCGAAGAGCACGGATGTGGCTGCCGTCGACAACCCCGACCGACCAGTCAAGCCGCCCGGCGGCGTTGAGCCGCCTCAGCAGCTCGTGATGCAGCCGAGCCCACACGCCGGTCGCCTGCCAGTCG
>DATHJG010001158.1:0-7741 GCA_035489875.1 Solirubrobacteraceae bacterium
CGCCGCGGCGCTCGCCGCGGCGGGCGAGGACTGCGTCGTCACCGACGTCGGCTCGACCAAGCGCACGGTCGTCGAGGCGGTCGACGACGAGCGCTTCATCGGCGGCCACCCGCTCGCCGGCGCGGCGAACGCCGGCGTCCGTCATGCCCGCGCCGAGCTGTTCGACGGCGCGACCTGGTACCTCACCCCGACGCCGAGTACGCGCGGCACGCTCTACGAGCGCCTGCACCGCCTGCTCTCGGGGCTCGGCGCGCGCCCTGCCGCGCTCGACGCCGAGACGCACGACCGCATGCTCGCCACCGTCTCGCACCTGCCGCACGTGCTGGCCAACGTGCTCGTCGCGCAGGCCGCGCGCGCCCGCACCGAGGAGGGCGAGCCGCTCCCGTCCACCGGCCCGAGCTTCCGCGACATCTCGCGCGTCGCCGGCTCCAACACGGCGATCTGGCGCGACATCTACCTCGCGAACGCGGACGCGCTGATCGAGTCGATCGACGACGCGATGGAGCGGCTGCGCGCCGTGCGGGCCGCGCTCGCGGAGGCCGACGGCGACGCGCTGGCCGCCTGGAACGACGGCGCGCGCGAGGACCGCCGGCGGCTGCTGGAGGGCGACCTCGCCGGCGGCGAGGTCTGCGAGCTGCGGGTCTCGGTCCCGAACCGGCCGGGCGTCGTCGCCCAGGTCGCGCTCGCGCTCGGCAAGGCGTCGGTCAACATCGTCGACATGGCGCTGTACCCCGCCCCGGACCGCTCGTCGGGCTACATCGTGCTCTGGATCGCGGGCGCGGAGCGCGCCGCGCAGGCCGAGGCGCTCGTGGCGGGGCTCGGACTCCCGGTGGCGCGCGCATGAACCAGCGGTTCTCGCCCGGCGCCTCGATCCGCGGCACGCTCGTCCCGCCACCCGACAAGTCGCTCTCCCATCGCGCCGCGCTGCTCGGCGCGATGAGCTCGGAGCCGGTCCGCGTGACCAACTACCTGCAGGCCGCGGACACCCGCTCCTCGCTGGACGCGGTGCAGGCGCTCGGTGCGCTCGTGGATGCCCGCGCCGACGCCCTGATCATCCGCGGCCCCGGCCTGCGCGCCGCGACGCCCGGCGTCGCCATCGACGTCGGCAACGCCGGCACGCTGCTGCGGCTGCTGCCGGGCTGGCTCGCGGGGCAGGAAGGCGGGAGCTGGACGCTCGACGGCGACGACTCGATCCGCCGCCGCCCGGTCGACCGCGTCGCGCAGCCGCTGGCCGCGATGGGCGCCCGGCTCGACGCGCGCGAGGGCCGCTACACGCCGCTCACGATCAGCGGCCGCCGCCTGCAGGGCATCGAGTACGTGCTGCCGGTCGCGTCCGCGCAGATCAAGAGCTGCCTGCTGCTCGCAGGGCTGCTGGCGGAGGGCGCGACGACCGTGGTCGAGCCCGAGCCGAGCCGCGACCACACCGAACGCCTGCTCGCCCGCGCCGGCGCGGGGATCACGCGCGACCGCGACCGCGTGACCGTCACCTCCCAGGACGAGCTGGAGCTGGACGCGGTCCACGTGCCGGGCGACCCGTCGTCCGCCGCCTTCCACGTCGCCGCGGCCGTGCTCGTGCCGGGCTCGCGCCTGGTCGTCGAGGGGATGGCCGCGAACTGGACGCGCGTCGGCTTCTACCGCATCCTCCAGCGGATGGGCGCGGTCGCGATCGGCGACCTGGAGGAGCGCGCGAGCGCGGCGCCCGACGCCGAGCCGCTGTGCGAGCTCGACGTCGCGCACGGCCCGCTGGTCGGCACGCGCGTCACGGCCGACGAGGTTCCGCTGGCGATCGACGAGCTGCCGCTCGTCGCGCTGCTGGGCTGCTTCGCGGAGGGCGAGACCGTGGTCGAGGGCGCGCAGGAGCTGCGGCTGAAGGAGTCCGACCGGATCGCCACGGTGGTCGACGGGCTGCGCGGCCTCGGCGCCGACATCGAGGCGACCGAGGACGGGTTCGCGGTCCGCGGCGGCGGCGGCCTGCGCGGCGGCACCCTGCACGCCCACGGCGACCACCGCCTCGCGATGCTCGGGGCGGTCGCGGGCCTGGCGAGCCGCGACGGCGTCGAGGTCGTCGGGATGGAGGCCGCGGCGGTCTCCTACCCGGGCTTCACGGCCGATCTGGCCGCGCTGACCGGTGGCCGCCGGTAGAGGGCGGTTCCGACGCACAGCACGTACGCGACGATGGCGAGCGCCGCGGTGGTATCGACGTTGCCGTTCTTCGTTGCCAGGAACGAGCCGGCGATCGAAGCTGCAGCCAGGATCGTCCCGGCCCGCGACCGCAGGTCGGCGAGCCGCTTCTCCTGCTCGGACAACGAGCTGCGCGTCAGCTCGAATGCCAGCTGCCGCACCGAGTCCGACATCCCCGGCACGCGAGAACCGAGCGCGGACGAATCCTTCGGATCATCTAGCCTCACTCTCGCCATGGTCATCGCGATCGACGGTCCCGCGGGGGCCGGCAAGTCCACCGTCGCCCGCGCCGTCGCCGAGCGGCTGGGCTACACGTACCTCGATTCCGGGGCGATGTACCGCTGCGTCGCGCTGCTCGTGTGCGAGCGTGGCGGCGATCCGGCCGCCGTCGCCGAGGCGGCCAGGATCGAGCTGGGGGAGCGCGTGCTGCTCGACGGCCGCGACGTGACCGACGCGATCCGCACCACGGCGATCTCCGAGGCCGCCTCGCAGGTGAGCGCCGACGTCGGCGTGCGGATGGCGCTCGTCCGCAAGCAGCAGGAGCTGCTGCGCGACGGCGGCGACTGGGTCGCGGAGGGCCGTGACATCGGCACGGTCGTCTGCCCGGGCGCCGAGATCAAGGTCTTCCTCACCGCCTCGCCCGAGGTGCGCGCGCAGCGCCGCGCGGAGGAGCTCGGCGCCGACGTCCGCGAGGTGCTCGCCGCGCAGGCCGAGCGCGATCAGCGCGACGAGCGGCGCGAGCACTCGCCGCTGGTGCCGGCCAACGACGCCGTGCCCGTCGACACGACCGAGCTCGACCTGGAGGGCGTGCTCGGCCAGATCCTCACGCTCGTCGTCGAGGCCAGGGAGATCGAGGCGTGAAGGTCGCCGTCGTCGGCTACCCGAACGTCGGCAAGTCCTCGCTCGTCAACCGGCTCACGCAGTCGCGCGAGGCGGTCGTGCACGAGCGCCCCGGCGTGACGCGCGATCGCAAGGAGATCGAGACCGACTGGAACGCGCGCACGTTCACGCTGATCGACACCGGCGGCGTGGACCTGGACGACGAGGATCCGCTGGCGGTCTCGATCCAGGACCAGGCGCGCGCGGCGCTCGCCGACGCCGAGGTCGCGCTGCTGGTCGTCGACGCGCGCGCGGGCGTGCGCCCGGGGGACGAGGAGATCGCCGACCTCTTGCGCCGCGGAGGGCTGCCTGTCGTGCTCGCGGCGAACAAGATCGACTCCCCGCGCGACCTGCCGCTCGCGCACGACTTCCACGGGCTCGGCCTGGGCGAGCCGATGGCGGTCTCCGCCGCCCAGGGGCTCGGCACCGGCGACCTGCTCGATCGCATCGTCGAGCTGCTGCCGCCGGAGCAGGAGGCCGCGGAGCCCGAGGACGAGCCGGTCCGGCTCGCGGTGATCGGCCGCCCGAACGTCGGCAAGTCCTCGCTCGTCAACGCGTTCCTCGGGCGCGACCGCGTGATCGTCTCCGAGCACGCCGGCACGACCCGCGACGCGATCGACACCGAGCTCGCGGTCGACGGTCGCCAGCTCCGGCTGGTCGACACTGCCGGCATCCGGCGCCAGGCGAAGGTGCAGGAGTCGGTCGAGTACTACACGGTGCTGCGCTCCCAGCGCGCGGCCGAGCGCGCCGACGTGGCGCTCGTCGTGTGCGACGCGACCGCCGGCGTCACGTCGCAGGACCTGCGGATCGCCGAGCTCGCGATGAAGTCGGGCTGCGCGACCGCGCTCGTGCTCAACAAGTGGGACCTCACGGGCGGCGACGAGTTCGACCTCGACCACGAGCGCGCGCGCGTGGTGCGCAAGCTGCGCCTGCGGCCGAAGGTGATGACCGCGTCGGCGCTGACCGGGCGGCACGTGCAGCGGATCCTGGTGGAGGTGCTCTCGCTCGCCGACCGCTTCGGGCACCGGATCCCGACGCCGGAGCTCAACCGCTTCCTCGGCGACGTCGTGGCGCAGCGCCCGCCCCCGCAGAAGCAGGGCCACCGCCTGAAGATGCTCTACATCGCGCAGATCGGCGAGCGGCCGCCGCGCTTCTCGATCCAGGTCAACAACCGCGACAAGGTCACGCGCGACTACGCCTACTACGTGGAGAACCGCCTGCGCGAGCGCTACGGGCTGGAGGGGATCCCGGTGATCATCGACTTCGCCGAGCGCAAGCAGCGCCGCCGCGCGGCGTGACCGACGCGGACGAGCCGGACCACGCCGCGGCGCCGACCGCGGCCGCCATGACGCGGGTCGTCCGGCGCCCGCGCGTCCTCGCCGGGATCGCCCTCGTCGCCGTCCTCGCGGTCGCGGCCGGCCTCGTCTGCGCCCGCGGCGGCGGCGGCGCGTCCGCGCCGCCCGACGACGCCGCGCGGCTCGTCCCCGACGGCGCGCTCGCGTACGTCCACCTCTCCACCGACCCCGGCCGGGCGGCCGACGGCCGGTTCGCGCAGCTCGCCGGCGCGCTGCCCACGCTGACGCGCCTGCGCGACCAGATCGTCGCCGCGATCTCCCCGCAGGCGTTCGACCTCCAGCGCGACGTGCGCCCGTGGCTCGGCGGCGAGCTCGCCTACGCCGCCGTCTCGCCCGCGGACTCGCTCGTGCTCGCCGAGGTCGCCGACCGGCCCAGGGCCGAGGCGCTCGTCGCGCGCATCGGCAATCTCTCCGGCGCGGAGCAGTACCGCGGCGTGCGGCTCCTGGTCGCCGGCCCGACCGCGCTCGCGTTCGTCGGCGACTTCCTCGCGGTCGGGACGGAGGCCGCGGTGCGCGCGGCGGTCGACCGCGACCAGGGGGAGGGGAAGCGGCTGGCGGACGTCGCGGCCTACCAGCACGCCGCGGACGGCGCGCCCGCGAACCGCTCGCTCGTCGCGTACGCGTCCGCCGCGGGCGTGCGCGAGGTGCTGGCGCCCCGCGACGGCCTGCTCGGCGCGCTCGGCACGCTGCTCGCCCGCCCCGGCCTGGTCGCGGCCGGCGCCGCCGTGACCGCGGAGGAGGGCGGCCTGCGCGCCCACGTGCGGGTCGCCGGCGGCGCGCCGCGCGACGCCGCGTTCGAGCCCGTCCTGCTCGAGCGCGTACCCGAGGGCGCCGCCGCCTACCTGGGGGTACGCGGCGCGCTGCGGCTCGCCCGGCTGCTGGAGCGGCTCGGCGCCGGGTCCGCGCTCGCATCCGTGCGCGCCGTGCTGTCGAAGGACGCCGGGATCGACCTCGACCGCGACCTGCTCGCGCCGCTCTCGGGCGAGATCGCGCTCGCGGTGACCGGGCCGACCGGCGGCGGCGCGCCCGTCGTGACGCTGAAGGCGCGCACGGCCGACCCGCGCCGGACCGAGAGCTCGCTCGCCCGCCTGCAGGAGCCGCTCGCCCAGCGGCTCGCGCTGCCCGGCACCGTGCCCGGCTTCGAGCCGGAGGCGTTCGGCGGCCTGGAGGGCTACACGCTGCGCGTCACGCCGGAGCTGGCGCCGTCCTACGCGGTCTCCGGCGACGGGGTCGTGGCCTCCACGGCGCCGGCGGGGCTCGCGCCGCCGCGCGGCACGCTCGCGGCCGCCCGCGCGTTCGAGGCGACCGTCGGCTCGGTGCCGGCGCAGGCCGAGACGCTAGGCTTCCTCGATCTGCGCCAGCTCCTCGCGCTCGGCGAGCAGACCGGCCTGACGGCGATTCCCAGCGTCGCGACGGCCCGCGACGACCTCAGCCAAGTGCGCGCGGTGGGCGTCGTCGTCACGCAAGATCCCGCCCACCCAACCGACACGAACGCGGAGCTGTTCCTCCAGATCCCATGACCGAGTACGCAGACAACGAGTACCTGTTCACTTCGGAGTCGGTGACCGAGGGTCACCCGGACAAGATCGCCGACCAGATCTCCGACGGCGTGTTGGATGCCGTGTTGCGCGATGACCCGTATGGGCGTGTGGCGTGCGAGACGCTGGTGAACACGGGCCTGGTGGTGGTGTCGGGTGAGATCTCGACCGAGACGTATGTCGATATCCAGGACATCGCGCGCTCGACGATCCGCGCGATCGGCTACACCGACGCCGACCTCGGGTTCAGCGCGGACTCGTGCGCGGTGATCAACGCGATCGACAAGCAGTCGCCCGACATCGCCCAGGGCGTCGACCAGGCGTACGAGGCGCGCATGGACGCGGGCGACGACGATCGACTCGACATCGCCGGTGCGGGCGACCAGGGCATGATGTTCGGCTACGCGTCCAACGAGACCGACGAGCTCATGCCGCTGCCGATCTCGCTCGCGCACAAGCTCGCGCACCGGCTCGCGGACGTGCGCAAGGCCGAGGTCGTGCCGTACCTGCGGCCGGACGGCAAGACGCAGGTGTCGGTCCGCTATCGCGAGGGGCGGCCGGTGGAGATCGAGAAGCTGCTGATCTCGACGCAGCACAAGGCGGGCGCGGAGTCGCTGATCCCGGACGACATGTGGGAGCACGTGATCGAGCCGATCCTGCCCAAGCACCTCTACGACGCCAGGAAGCTGCGCAAGAACCTCCTCGTCAACCCGACCGGCCGGTTCGTGATCGGCGGGCCGGTGGGCGACGCGGGCCTGACCGGCCGCAAGATCATCGTCGACACCTACGGCGGCATGGCGCGTCACGGCGGTGGCGCGTTCAGCGGCAAGGACCCGAGCAAGGTCGACCGCTCGGCGGCCTACGCGGCGCGCTACGTGGCCAAGAACGTGGTGGCGGCCGGGCTGGCGGATCGCTGCGAGGTGCAGGTCGCGTACGCGATCGGCGTCGCGCATCCGGTGTCGGTCTACGTGGAGACGTTCGGGACCGAGAAGATCGGCCGCGCGCAGATCGCGCAGCTCGTCGACGAGCACTTCGACCTGCGTCCGGGCGCGTTTCGCGAGTACCTCAAGCTGCACCGGCCGATCTACCAGAAGACCGCGGCCTACGGCCACTTCGGCCGCGAGGACCACGACTTCACGTGGGAGCGGACCGACAAGGCCGAGGCGCTCCGCGCCGCCGCCGGGCTCGACGCCACCTCGCTGGCGTAGCGCTCCCACCGCCGCCGTCGCATCCGCACTCCGCCGCCCGGTAGCCGGGCGGCGCGGTGCGCCGTGCGTTGACAGCGCGCGCGATCCGCGCCTAGGATCGAAACCGCCGTGTGGAACGGCCGTTCCGCTTCGGGTGGGACGCTCGATCGGGAGGAGAGGTGTCGTGGCGCCGAGACGGCGGTTCGACGACGTGCGCAAACCGCAGATCCTGTCGGCCGCAGCCGAGCTGCTCGTCGAGGAGGGGCCGGCGAGCGTGCGCGTCTCCGACGTCGCGGACCGCGCGGGCACCAGCGCCACGAGCGTCATCTACGAGCTCGACTACGACCTCGCATCGCTCGAGGCGGCGGCGGCGGTCCACCAGACACCGGCGGAGGGCTGAGCATGGCAGGGGGAGAGGTGACGCTGGTCGCGCTCACGAAGTCGTTCGACGGCCGGGGGTCATGAGCGCCGGCTCGCACGACGGCGCGCCGCTCGCCGTGTACGCGGACGTCGTCGAGTTCGACCCCGCCCCGGGCGTGCGGCTGCTCGAGGAGGCGGGCTTCGCGGTCCGCGTGCTGAGCAGCGGTGATCCAGCGCGGAT
>DATHJG010001159.1:0-2310 GCA_035489875.1 Solirubrobacteraceae bacterium
GCTTCACTCCGGGTACGGCAGCTCCAGGTGCGCGGCCGGGATCGACTCCAGCAGGCGGATGAGCCGCGGCGGCCCGCCGTCCTCGACTACCACCGCGGTGCCAGGCCAGTACGGCGACGCGTTCGGCGTGTCGGACAGGAAGTGCGGCTGGTAGACCCACGAGCCCGTGTTGTGGAGCCGCGTGCCCGCCGTCGTGGTCCATTCGCCCTGGTCGTCCGCGGGCCACGGCCCGGACCGGTGCGTGTGGCCGAAGATCACGTGCGGCGCGGTGACGCCGAGCCGGCGCAGCACCTCGCGGATCCCGCGCAGGCCGCCGCGCCGCAGCGCCGCGCCGGAGAGGTCGCGATCGACCGGCCCGAGCCCGAGCGCGTTGACGATCCCCACCGCGCCCACGTACGCGGTCCCGAGCGCGGCGGCGCGTACGGGGTGGCGCGCCCGTCCGCGCCCGGCCATCGCCACCCATGCGCGCGCCGACGCGCCCGCGCCGGCGCTCACCGCCGCGTGGTCCGAGCGCTGGGTGAGCTGGTGCAGGAACGCGTAGAGCGGCGCGAGCGCGGCCTCGTAGTCGTCCGGCCGCGCGCCGTCCTCCGGCAGCCGCACGACCCAGCGCGCCATCGCCCCGGCGGCCAGGCGCTCGAACGTCGGCACCGTCGAGTGCAGGTCGACGTAGTGGCCGTGCAGCGCGTAGACGTCGTCGCGCAGCCAGACCCCCGGATACGCGATCCGCAGCCGCGCGGGCGCGGCGAGCTCCGCGAGCCGGACGGCCAGCGGGCCGGCCTGCTCCGGCTCGACCGGCTCGGACAGCCCGAGGAAGCCGGACGCCTCCGACTGCAGGCGCGCGTCGATCCATCCGGCGACGAGGCCGTGATCATGGTTGCCCGCCAGCAGCAGCAGCTCGCCCTCCGGCCCGAGCGCGCGGCCCGCGTCGGCGAAGAACGGACCGGCGAGCTCGGCCGCGTCGCGGTGCGGCGCCTCGCGCAGCTCCAGGCCGTCGCCGAGGATCACCAGCCGGTCGGTGGCGGCGAGCGCCGCGAGCAGCGGCTCCCGCAGCTCCGGACGGCGGACGAGGTCCTTGCCGGTGGCCGCCCCGATGTGGAGGTCGGAGATGACAAGCGTCCGCACCCCACTAGTGTGCCCGGCCGATGGCGCCCCTCGACGGCATCCTCGTCGCCGACTTCTCGCGCGTGCTCGCCGGGCCGCTCGCCACGATGCTGCTGGGCGACCTCGGCGCGGACGTCGTGAAGGTCGAGCGCCCCGACGGCGGCGACGACACGCGCGCGTGGGGACCGCCGTGGCGCGAGCGAAGCGGTGGCGAGGGCTCTGCCCGAGACAGGAGGGAGGCGACCTACTACCTCGGGCTCAACCGCAACAAGCGCTCGCTCGCGCTCGACCTCGGCGACCCCGACGACCTCGAGCTCGCGCGCCGGCTCGCCGGTCGCGCGGACGTGCTGATCGAGTCGTTCCGCCCGGGGCTGATGGCGCGCTGGGGCCTGGACGGCGAGACGCTGCGCGCGGCCAACCCGCGCCTCGTCACCTGCTCCGTGACCGCATTCGGCACGGGGGAGGAGGCGCGCGCGCTGCCCGGCTACGACTTCCTCGCACAAGCCATGGGCGGGCTGATGAGCGTCACCGGCGAGGAGGACGGGCGGCCGCTGAAGGTCGGCGCGGCGGTGGTCGACCTCGTCGGCGGGCTGCTGGCGGCGATCGGGATCCAGGCGGCGCTGGCCGAGCGGGAGCGGACCGGCCGCGGCCGCCACGTCGAGGTGTCGCTGATGGACGCGGCGCTGATGTCGCTGCTCAACCAGGGCTCGGCGTGGGTGCTCGGCGCCGTGGTGCCGCACCGGCGCGGCAACCGGCACCCGAGCATCACGCCGTACGAGACGTTCGAGGCGGCCGACCGCCCGATCGCGGTGGCGGTCGGCAACGACCGCCTGTTCGCGCGCCTGTGCGACGCGCTCGGGCTGCCCGAGCTGCCGGCGGACGAGCGGTTCGGCACCAACAGCGCGCGCGTGGCGCATGCGGACGAGCTGGCCGAGCGGCTGGAGGCGGTGCTGCGCACGCGCCCGGCGGCCGACTGGGTCGCCGCGCTGCGCGCCGCGTCCGTGCCGGCCGGGCCGATCAACGACGTGGCCGAGGCGTTCGCGCTGGCCGAGTCGCTGGGGATGGAGCCGGTGCGCGAGGTCGGCGGCTACCCGCTGCCGACGCCGCCGCTGCGCCTGGACGGCGAGCGCCCGGCGATCCGCCGGCCCCCGCCGAAGCTCGACGAGCACGGCGCCGAGCTGCGCGATTGGCTCAGCTCTTAGCAGCCAT
>DATHJG010001160.1:0-8929 GCA_035489875.1 Solirubrobacteraceae bacterium
GGGCGCCGGCGCGATCCGCTCGGGCTCCTCGCCGGCGCGGACCTCGACCCAGTGCTCCACCACCGCGCCCTCGTCGAACGTGCGCGAGCAGGCGACCACGGCTACTTCCCCAGCCCCGCGAGCACGCCGCGCTCGAGGTAGCGCGAGAACACGGCGACGGCCAGGACCGTCGGCAGCGTCGCGACGAGCAGCCCCGCCATCAGCAGCGGCTCGTTCGTCGAGAAGCGGCCCTGGAGCAGCGCGACGGCCGGCGTCAGCAGCCGGTCCTGGTCGTCGGGGATCAGCAGCAGCGACAGCACGAGCTCGTTCCACATCGACTGGAAGGCGAGCAGCGCGAACGTCATGATCCCGGGCTTCGCGGAGGGCATGACGATGCTCAGCAGCGTGCGCAGGTGCCCGGCGCCGTCGATCCGGGCGGCCTCGAGCAGCTCGTCGGGCACGCTCCGCATCGTGGACGTCAGCAGGAAGATCCCGATCGGCAGGTTGAGCGCGACGTACGCGAAGAACAGCGAACGGTACGAGCCGATCCAGCCGAGGTCGGAGAAGATCAGGAACAGCGGGATCAGCAGCACCTGCGACGGCAGCAGGACGAGCATCACCATCCCGCCGTAGACCTGCTGGCTGCCGCGGAACGGCAGCTTGGTGAACGCGTACGAGGCGAGCGTGGCGAGCGCGACCACGACGACGACGCTGACGCCGATCACGAGCACCGAGTTCGACAGGTTGCGCCAGCCGTGGTGCTCGAACAGGAACGCGTCGAGGTTGTCGAGGTTGAGCCCGGACGGGAGGTCGTACGGGCTCTGCGTGTACTCGCGCTGGGTCTTGAGCGAGTTCAGCAGGAGGAACGCGAGCGGGTAGAGCGTCGTGAACGCGAGCGCCGTGAGCAGCAGCGTGCCGAGCACGTGCAGCGGGGTCAGGTGGCGGCGGCGCAGCGCGCTCATGCCCGCTCCGCTCCGTCGTCGACCCGCGTCACCCGGAACTGGATCAGCGTGAGCGCCAGCACGATCAGCAGCAGGATCAGCGCCAGCGCCGAGGCCATCCCGAACTGCGAGGCCACGAACGCGCGGTTGTAGACGAAGTAGTCGAGCGTCGTGGTCTCGAACCCCGGGCCGCCCGAGGTCATCACGAAGATGTAGCCGAACAGCGACGTGAACGTGTAGGAGACGTTCAGCACGCTCACGAAGCGGATCGGCCGCGCGATCAGCGGCAGCGTGATCAGCCGGACGCGCTGCGACCAGCGTGCGCCGTCGATCTTCGCCGCCTCGTGCAGCGAAGGGTCGATCGACGACATGCCGGCCAGCAGCACGACCATGCCGTAGCCGAACCCGCCCCAGACGAGGGCGGAGATGATGACCAGCATCGCGGTCGAGCCCTCGCCGAGCCAGTTGACGGGCGCGGCGCCGAACAGCTCGACGAGGCGGTTGACGGGCCCGTCGAGCGCGAAGAACGCGCGGAACAGGATGCCGACGACGACCGTGGAGACGATCGTCGGGACGAACAGCACGATCCGGAAGATCCGGTGCCCCGGCACCTGCTCGTAGATCAGCGCCGCCGCGATCAGCGCGAGCGTCAGCACCGCCGGCACGGCGAGCAGGAAGATGACGTTGTTGAGCAGGATGTCCCAGAACTGGCGGTCGCCCAGCAGCCGCGTGTAGTTCTCGAGCCCCACCCAGCGGGCGCGCACGCCGTTGTTGCGCTCGAAGCTCGTGCGCACCGCCCAGGCGAGCGGCAGGAGCGTGAACAGGCACACGATGAGCACCGACGGGGCGATCGCCACGAGGGCGAACCACGGCATCCGCCTGCGCCGCGGGCGCGTGGCTCCGTTCCGGTCCATCGGAGTGCGGACAGTACGAGCGCAACCGGTTGTTGTCAATGCACAACCGGTTGTGCCCGTACTTCTCGACAGGTACGCTGCCGCCCCGGATGCCCGCCTCCCCGCACGTCGCAGGCCCGTTCGCGATCGCGGGCGACGGCATCGTCGTCGAGGTCAGCGTGGCAGACGCCGGGCCACGGGTCGTCTCGCTGCGCGCCGGCGGGGAGGAGTGGATCGCGCGCGGCGGCGTCGCGCTGCTCGAGCTTCCCGGGACGGGTGGATGGACGCTGGTCGACGCGGTGACGGATCCTGCCGCGCTGCGGCTCGAGCTGGAGGCGCGCGAGCCGCGGCTCGCGCTCACGATCCGGTTGGGGGTGCGCGACGGCCATCCGGCGGTCTGGGTCGAGCACGAGCTGCGCAACGCGGGCGAGGCGCCGCTCGAGCTGGCGGGCCAGCCACTGCTCGCGCTCGCGCTCGACGGCGCGGGCGGGCCGATCGAGCTGGCGTGGGTCAGCCCGTTCAGTTGGGACAACGACCTCAACGGCTTCCGGACGCACGCCGAGCGCCTGGAGCCCGGGCACCACCGCGGCCTGGTCGCCGGCCCGTACGGCGCGATGGACGCCCGCCGCCGCAACCGGGGCGAGCCGCTCGGCCCGGCGCCGGTCGCCACGCGCGCGGGCATCGGCCACTACCTGCCGCCGCCCGAGCCGGACGAGCTGCTCGGCCCCTACCGCGAGACGTGCGGCTGGCTCGCGCTGACGCGCGGAGGCGAGACGCTCGTGTGCGCGTGGGAGTGGAGCGGCGCCGTGCTCGCCGACGTGCGTGTGGGGGACGCGGTCGAGCTCCCCACCGACGTGCGTGCCGGGGAGGCGGACGGGCTCCCCGCGGACGTGCGTGCCGGGGGCGCGGTCGAGCTCGCGGTCGGGCTCCCCGCCGACGGGTTCGCGCTGACGCTCGAGCCGGGCGCCGCGATCGCGGCCCCCGCCGCCCTCCTCGCGCTCTGCGCCGGCGGCCTCGACGACGCCGGCCACGCGCTGCGCCGGTTGGCAGAGGACGTCTACATCCCGCCGCGCGCCCCGGGCGGGCTGCTCGACGTCCCCCCGGTCGTCGCGGACTCGTGGGGCCTGGGCGAGCGCATCGACGAGCCGGGCGTGCTGACGATGATCGACGCGGCCGCCGAGCTGGGGGCGGAGGCGTTCACGCTCGACAAGGGCTGGGAGCGCGCGGTCGGGGACTGGCACGCCAATGCGCGCTTCCCCGGCGGGATCCGCGCGCTGGCCGACCATGCGGGGTCGCGCGGCCTCGCGTTCGGGCTGTGGGTCGCGTTCGGCAACGCCGACCCGGCGTCACCGGTCGTGCGCGAGCACCCCGACTGGCGGGCCGAGCAGGACGGCGAGCCGGTCACGTGGTCGTTCGGCAACCACGCGCTCTGCCTCGCGCACGCGCCGGCCGGCGCGTGGGTGCGCGCCGAGCTCGACCGGATCGTGCGCGAGTACGGCGTCCGGTGGCTACTGCACGACTTCGAGACCGTCGCGCGCTGCGACGCGGCGCACCACACGCACCCGCCCGGCGCCGGCGAGCACGCGAACGTCGCCGCGCTCTACGCGATCCTCGACGAGCTGCGCCGCGACCATCCGGCGCTCGTCGTCGAGAACTGCTGGAACGGCGGGCGGATGATGGACCTCGCGATGCTGCGGCGGCACGATGTCGGCATCGGCGACGACTGGGCGCGCGCGGTGCCCAACCGGCTCGCGGTGTTCGGCATGACCCGCTTCCTGCCGCCGGCGTGGTGCACCCGCTACATGTCGGACGAGGCGCTCCCGCCGCGCTACCTGGTCCGCAGCTACCTGCTCGGCGGCCCGTGGATCCTGATGGGCGACTGGCCGCACTGGCCGGAGGCGATGCGCGCCGAGGCGCAGGCCGGCGTCGCGCTCTTCAAGCGCCTGCGCGCGCAGCTCGCCCGCTCGCGCATCCACCATCTGCGCGAGCCGTCCACGATGGCGTCCGGGTGGGACGCGGTGCAGGCGCACGACGAGCGCGACGGCGGCAGCGTGCTGCTCGCCTTCCGCTCCTACGACTACCCGCGCGGCGAGCTGCGCGCCGTGCCGCGCGGGCTCGAGGACGCCGCGACGTACCGGGTCCGCTACGAGGACCGATCGAGCGCCTGGACGCAGACCGGCGCCGAGCTGATGCGCGACGGCGTTCCGCTCCCGGGCCTCGACGACCACTTCACGACCGAGATCGTCTACCTCGAGCGCGTCTGAGCCGCCTGCAGCACCGGCGGGCGGGCGGTCGACCCGCCCACGATCAGCACCGGGTCGCGCGCGAGCTCGAGGTCGCGCGGCGGCTCGCCGAGCCGCTGGTCGATCGCGGCGTCGACGCCCAGCGCGCCGAGCTCGGCCAGCGGCATGTCGACCCGCGTGAGCGCCGGCCGCAGGTGGGCGGCGAGCGGGAGGTCGTCGTAGCAGACGATCGAGATCTCGCCCGGCACGTCGACGCCCGCCTCCCACAGCGCGCTGAGCACGCCGACTGCCTGCCCGAGCAGGTTCACGCAGATCGCGGTCGGGCGCGGCTCCTGCGCGAGGATCGCGCGCACGCTGTCCGCACCGCCCTCCTCGGTGAACGGCGCGGGCAGGATCGGCGCCGGATCGATGCCCAGCCGCGCCGCCGCGCGCGCGAAGCCGGCGGACCGCGCGTGCACGGTCGACAGCCCGGCGGGCCCGCCCACGAGCGCGACCGCCGTGTGGCCGAGCGCGGCGAGGTGCTCGAGCGCGAGCTCGCTCGCGCGGGCGTCGCGGGCGACGACGTTGCGGCCGCTCCCGTCGACTGCGCGGTTGAGGTAGACGTGCGGGAAGCGGAGCTCGGGCAGCGCGCGGACGAGCGGGTGCCCGGGCACCGCCGAGGCCATCACCAGCGCGTCGACGCGGCCGGTGCCGATCAGGTCGACGACGACGTCGTGGGTCTCGGCCGGGTCGCGATCCTCGACCAGGAGGACGGCGAAGTCGCGGGCGCGCGCCCGGTCGACCGCCGCGCGCACGATCCGCGCCCAGACCGGGTTGGTGAGGTCCGGGATCGTCAGCCCGAGCGCGCCGGTGTCCGAGCGCGTGAGCGCGCGAGCGCCGGCATGCGGGCGGTACCCGAGCCGGTCCGCGGCGTCGCGCACGCGGGCGCGCGTCTCCGGTCGCATCGTCACTGCGGCGCCGGTGAGCGCGCGCGAAGCGGTGGACTTCGACACGCCCGCCGCACGCGCGACGTCGGCGAGGCG
Source organism: Solirubrobacteraceae bacterium (assembly GCA_035489875.1). Taxonomy (GTDB): domain Bacteria; phylum Actinomycetota; class Thermoleophilia; order Solirubrobacterales; family Solirubrobacteraceae; genus DASQMT01. Next base: position 5,079 of record DATHJG010001160.1, read on the forward strand.
GACGCGGGACATGCGCCGCAGTATGGCGTCCGGCGCGACGGCCTACAACCGGTTGCGCAGAGTTCCGCCGCACAGATGCGAGCGCAGGCGGCCGCGCCGGGGCACCGCGGTTCACGGTCCGGCTTCGGGCCGCGCGCCGGCCTTCGCTAGGTTCAGATGCACGTAATCGATGCAGAGGAGCCGAATGACGGTGGGCAGCGACCAGCGGGCGCTGGACGAGCTGTGCGTGAACACGATCCGCAGCCTTTCCATGGACGCCGTCCAGCGGGCGAACTCCGGCCATCCCGGAACGCCGATGGCGCTGGCGCCGATCGCGTACCTGCTCTACACGCGCGTCATGAAGCACGCGCCCGAGGACCCGCACTGGCCGGGCCGCGACCGCTTCGTGCTCTCGTGCGGGCACGCGTCGATGCTGCTCTACTCGACGCTCTACCTGGCCGGCTACGACGTCACGCTCGACCAGATCAAGCGCTTCCGCCAGCTCGATTCGCCCTGCGCCGGTCACCCCGAGTACGGTCATGTGCCGGGCGTCGAGACGACGACAGGTCCCCTCGGCCAGGGCATCTCCACCGCGGTCGGAATGGCGCTGGGGGAGCGCATGCTCGCCGCCCGCTTCAACCGCGGCGACCACGCGCCGGTCGACAACTTCACGTACTTCATCGCCTCCGACGGGGACATGGAGGAGGGCATCTCCTCCGAGGCGTCGTCGCTCGCCGGGCACCTCGGGCTCGGCAAGCTGATCGGCTTCTACGACGACAACCACATCACGATCGAGGGCGACACCGCGCTCGCGTTCTCCGAGGACGTCGGCGCGCGCTACGAGGCCTACGGCTGGCACGTGCAGAACCTGCACGAGAACCTGGAGCTCGATCAGGTCGAGGCGGCGCTCCTCGCCGCCCAGGAGGTCGCCGACCGGCCGAGCCTGATCATCGTCCGGACCCACATCGCGCCCGGCTCGCCGCACAAGCAGGACACCCACGGCGCGCACGGCTCGCCGCTCGGCGAGGAGGAGATCCGGCTCACCAAGGAGGTCTACGGCTACCCGAGCCTGGAGCCGTTCTTCGTCCCCGACGCCGCGCTGGAGCACTTCCGCGGCTGCGTCGAGCGCGGCCGCGAGCAGCAGGCCTCCTGGCAGGAGGCGTTCGACGCCTACCGCGCGGCGTTCCCGGCCGAGGCGGCCGAGTACGAGCGCGTCCTGGCGCGCGCGCTGCCCGCCGGGTTCGGCGCGGACGTCCCGAAGAAGGGGCCGGACGCCGGCATGATCGCCACGCGCAAGGCGTCGCAGGAGGTGATCCAGTGGGCCGCCGCGGAGGTGCCGGAGATGGTCGGCGGCTCCGCCGACCTCGCGCCGTCCACGCTCACGCTGATCGACGGCGGCGGCAGCGTCGAGGCCGGCGCGTACGGCGGGCGCAACCTCCACTTCGGCATCCGCGAGCACGCGATGGGCGCGATCGTCAACGGCCTGGTGCTCATGGGGCTGCGCGCCTACGGCTCCGGCTTCCTCATCTTCAGCGACTACATGAAGGGCGCGATCCGGCTCGCCGCGATCATGCGCATCCCGTCGACGTTCGCGTTCACGCACGACTCGATCGGCGTGGGAGAGGACGGCCCGACCCACCAGCCGATCGAGCAGCTCGTCACGCTGCGCGCGACGCCGAACCTCGACGTCGTTCGCCCCGCCGGCTTCAACGAGACCGCGCTCGCGTGGCGCCACGCGCTGCGCCAGACCGACCGGCCGACCGCGCTGGCGCTCTCCCGCCAGGGGCTGCCGGTGTGGGACCCGGCCGCGGTGCCCGACGACGCGATCGAGCGCGGCGCGTACGTGCTGCGCGAGAGCGACGGCGGCGAGCCGGAGCTGATCCTGATGGCGAGCGGCTCCGAGGTCCACGTCGCCAACGACGCGGCGCAGCTGCTCGAAGCCGACGGCATCCGGGTACGGCTCGTCTCGATGCCGTGCCTGGACCGGTTCGCCGAGCAGGACGCCGCCTACCGCGACGCGGTCCTGCCGCCGTCGATCCGCGCCCGCGTCGCCGTCGAGGCGGCCAGCCCGATCGGCTGGCACCGCTGGGTCGGCGACCTCGGCGACGTCGTCGCGATGGAGGGGTTCGGCGCCTCCGCGCCCGCGAAGGTCCTCTACCAGCACTTCGGGTTCACCGGCGAGGCCGTCGCCGAGCGCGCCCGGGCCGTCCTAGAAAGGACAGTGAGCGTATGAGCGTCGCGTCGGTCAACGAGCGGCTCGCGGCGTTGACCGCCGCGGGCACCAGCGTGTGGCTGGACCAGATCCGGCGCGGCATGATCGAGAGCGGGGAGCTCGCCCGGATGGTCGAGGAGGACTCCCTGCGCGGCGTGACGTCCAACCCGGCGATCTTCGAGAAGGCGATCCTCGGCTCGCCCGACTACGACGCCGACATCGCCGAGGCCGCGCGCGAGGGCCTCTCCGCGCGCGAGGTCTACCGCCGCCTGGCGGTGCGCGACGTCCAGCTCGCGGCCGACGTGCTGCGGCGCGTGTACGACGAGACCGGCGGCGCGGACGGCTACGTCTCGCTCGAGGTCGCGCCGCGGCTCGCGCACGACACCGGCGGGACGATCGAGCAGGCGCGCATGTACTGGGGCCTGGTCCACCGGCCGAACCTGATGATCAAGATCCCAGCCACGCCGGAGGGGATCCCCGCGATCGAGACCGCGCTGTACGACGGGCTGAACGTCAACGTCACGCTGCTGTTCGGCGTCGACGCCTACGAGGGCGTCATGCGCGCGTACATCCGCGCGCTGGAGCGCCGCCACGCCGAGGGACTGCCGCTCGACCGCCGCTCGGTCGCCTCGTTCTTCGTGTCCCGCGTCGACACCGAGGTCGACAAGCGGCTCGCCGCCGCCGGCCGCGAGGACCTCCAGGGCCGCGCCGGCCTGGCCAACGCGCGCGCCGCCTACCAGGCGTTCAAGCGCGTGTTCGGCGGGGAGGAGTTCGCCGCGCTGCGCGCCGCCGGTGCGCCGGTGCAGCGCCCGCTGTGGGCGTCCACCGGGGTGAAGAACCCCGCGTATCCCGAGACGATGTACGTGTACGGCCTGGTCGGGCCCGACACCGTCAACACGATGCCGCTGCCGACGCTCCAGGCCGCGGCGGGCGCCGGCGAGGTGACCGGCGCGACCGCGGACGTCGACCCGACCCCCGACCTGACCGCGCTCGCCGACGCCGGGATCGACCTCGACGACGTCACCGACGAGCTGCTGCGCGAGGGCATCGACGCGTTCGTCGTGCCGATGAACAAGCTGATCGTGGGGATCGAGGCCAAGCGCGAGGCGATCGTCACCGGCCGGCCCGCGTCGTTCGAGGCCGACCTTCCGGCCGAGCTGGAGCGGCCCGTCGCCGAGCGGCTGCGCAAGGCCGCCGACGAGGACGTCGTGCGCCGGATCTGGCGCAAGGACGGCACGCTCTGGGCGCCGGGTGGGCGGGGTCATATCCCGGAGGTCGAGGACCGGCTCGGCTGGCTGACGATCGCGGACAAGCTGCTGGACGACCTGCCGGCGATCACGGACTTCGCGGCCCGGGCGCGCGCCGACGGGCTCACCGACGCCGTCCTGCTCGGGATGGGCGGGTCGAGCCTCGCGCCCGAGGTGTTCCGGCGCTCCAACCCGCCGGCCGCGGACGCGCTCCGGCTGCACGTGCTCGACTCCACCGAGCCGCTCCAGGTCCAGGCCGTCGCCGGCGCGATCGACGTCGCGAGCACGCTGTTCGTCGTCTCCTCCAAGTCGGGCGGGACGATCGAGCCCAACGCGCTGATGGCGTACTTCCGCGGCCTGCAGCCCGACCCGGCGCACTTCGTCGCGATCACCGATCCGGGCACGTCGATGCA
>DATHJG010001161.1:0-9075 GCA_035489875.1 Solirubrobacteraceae bacterium
CCCGCGCGCGCCCACGCCCCGACCGATCGGGCCCGGGGCATGCGCCGACGATCCCGAGGCCCGCCGCGTCGAGCTCGCGATCGCTGCGAACCGCGGCGACCAGCAAGCGCGCGACGCGTTGATCCACGACTTGCTTTCCGACCTTTCGCTTTGGTGTCGGCCCCGCGCCGCGCCGCCGGGCGTCGAGTCCGTGCGCGTCGGCGCGGAGCACGCGGAGCTCGTCAGCGAGGCCGTGGGCGCCGTGCTCCGCGGCCTGCGGCGATACGACCCCGCACGCGGGGCGCTTACACCGTTCGCTCTCTACCTTGTGCGGGACGCCTTGCGCTCGTTCGTGAAACGCGCGTGCGGCGATCCCGGGAGCACGACCAAGCTCCGCCGGACCGACGCCCTACGCTTCGACGATGGTTCCCAGCGGCCCGACGACGGCGCCGTGGATCCGCTGCGCAAGCGGATCAACCTACCGCCGGACGAGTCCGACCCTGAGCAGCTCCTACAGGACCGTCAAGAGGAGCAGGACCGGCGAGCCGCGGAGCGAGCCGCGGGGCAACGCTGGCAGGCCGTGCTCGCTTCACGCTCGCCCCGCGACCGCGCGATCCTGCGAGCGCTCGAGGGGGATGAATCGCAATCCGACGTCGCGGCCCGATTCCAATTAAGCAAGCAGACCATTAGCGATATCTGGTGCAAGGCGACCGCCGAGGCGCGCCCGAAGTAAATCAAGAAATCGACCGGTCAAACGCGGGCGGCGTCCAATGGTACATGGAGGGGGCCGCGGCGGCCCCCGGAGCAGGGACCTTGCCCATGACGCACGAACCGATCGATCTGGCACCCGTCGCCCGCGAGCTCGGTCTGCCGGATGATACAGATTGCGCGGAGATCGTTGCGACGATTCACGCGATGCGTGAACGGCTGGATCGGATCCAGCTTCGCGCCGCTTTCCTTGCGCTCGATATTCTGGACGCTGGGCAGGCCGATGCTGAGTGACCGCCGGCGACGTCGAAATCACCGTTTTTCGGTCGCTCCGCGACCCGAAGGGCGAGCGCCGGATCACGACCGGCGCGGGACTGCTCGCTGACCTAGCCGAACCGCAGCCGGCCACCACGAAAGAAACCGCGCGCGGCTGGGCGCCCGTCGTGTTCCGCGGCGACGTCCGCGCGGCCGCGAATGTCGAGCGCGTCTCGGTGCTCGTTCTGGACTACGACGGCGGCGAGATATCGCTCGACCGTGCGGCGGAGATCTGGGGCGCGTATCGAGGCTTGATTCACACAACGTGGTCGCATTCGGCCGAGCGGCCGAAATACCGGATCGTGCTGTTGCTGTCGCGGCCCGTGTCCGTGGTCGAGCACGGGCGATTGTGGCGCTGGGCGGACGGGCACGCGCGGGCCCACGGCATGATACTGGACGCCGCGGCGCGCGATGCGGCGCGATTCTGGTACGCGTTCTGCGCGCGGCCAGGGTTCGAGGCGCGGCCGCTCGAGGGCGACTCGTGATCGACGTTGACCTCGTTCTCGGCGACGTGGCCGCCGCGCCCGCCGCCCCGCGCGCGGCCCCGTCGGGCACGGCCGGGCGCATCGGTGAGGGGCACCGGAACATTTACGGCTTCAAGTACGCCTCTCGGCGACGCGCCGAAGGGGCGAGCGAAGCGCAGATCTATGAGGAGCTGCAACAGCTCAATCCAGTCCTATTCGAGACTCCAATGGAGAAGGCCGAGCTTAGTGCCATGGCACGAAGCGGAGCGAAGTACGAGCAGGGAACGTCAAACCCACACCGCCTATCCGAAACGGGGACGTCCGCGCGGCTCGCGGCGGAGTACGGTCACCGAATCCGGTTCGACGGCACGCGGGGGATCTGGCTTGTGTTCGACGATCAACGCTGGGCCACGGAAGGCGCCGCGCTGTTCGTCGAGGCATGCGCAAAGGATCTGGTCCTGCGCTACTACTCTGAAGCGGCCGCGTGTCCCGACGACGATCGGCGCAAACCAATAGCAGCGTGGGCACGGCAGCTCGATAACCGCGGCCGGCTGTCGAACGTCATATCCCTCGCGCGCTCCGAACCCGGGCTTTTGATCCGGGCGAGTCAGCTCGACACGAACCCGCTTCTGTTGAATGTGTCCAATGGCACCATTGACTTGACGACGGGACAGCTTCGGCCGCATTCGCCCGAGGACTTCATTACCAAGGTGTCTCCGGTCGAGTATGATCCGGACGCCCGACACGAGCTATGGACGCGCGTGCTGCGCGAAGCGACCGGCGGCGATCCGGAACTCGAAGCGTACGTCCAGCGCTGGGCCGGCTACTGCGCCACCGGCCTGACGCATGAAAAGGCGTTCGCGTTTCTGTTCGGCCCGCCCGACACGGCGAAGTCCACCATCTTGGACACCATCCGCGTCGCGCTCGGCGAATACGCTACCGCCGTCGACGCGGCGACGTGGCTCCGCCAGGCTTTCAACGGCGGCAACAGGGGCGACCTTGCGCGGCTGTTCGGCGTCCGGCTCGCGGTCACGAGCGAGTTTCCGCGCGGCGCGGTATTCGACGAAGCGCTTATCAAACGGATCACGGGCGGCGACCCGCTGACCGTCGCCGCCAAGTATCAGAACGAGATCCAATTCCAGCCGACGTGCAAGCTGCTGTTCGGCGCGAACGATGCACCGGCCATCGACGCAGGCGACCAGGGAATGTGGAACCGGTGCCGGCGGATTCCGTTTCGCCACGTCCCGCCCGTCCGGGACCCGGCCGTGCGCCGGCGCCTGACGGGGCCGGAGTGCGGACCAGCCGTGCTCGCCTGGATCGTTGCGGGTGCCCGTTCCTGGCGCGAGGTCGGGCTAGGACAGCCGCGTGCGGTCGCGGAGGCCACGGCGGCCTATCGCCGAGAGAACGACGTCGTAGGCCGCTTCCTGGCGGAGGAATGCACCGTGGAGTTTGGGGCGAGGACCAGCAAGACAGATCTCCGGTTCGCGTTCGAAGCATGGTGCCGGCGCACGCGCACGCGCGACCCGGGCACGAAGGGGTTGGCGACCGGCCTGGCTGCCGCGGGGATTGAGGAACGCCGGACGAAAGCCGAGCGGCTTTGGCTCGGAGTTCGATTGGCTGACCGCGACTAGCGCCGCGGGTGACGCGGGTGACGCGGGTGACACGAATCCCTGAGACTTTCTCTAAGAGCCTCCTATGGGAAAGTCTCAGGGAAACGTGTCACCGGCGTCACCCGTGTCACCCTGTGCACGGACTGCACACCCGCGACCCACGTTCGAATTGGAATAGGCGAATGAACGCATTAATACCGCCCGCTCTACACCGAACGATACTCGACGCGCTGTCATTCGGCACGGCCGCCGTGCTCGTGCAATTGCCCACACGGGTGACGGCAATATCGATCGACGCTGCATTGCGGCACCTACGGGATAGGGGCGCCCCGGTGCATATGGCCCGTCACGCGCGCTTCATTGTGAGCCTGGGAGGAACGGCGCTCGTCATCGACGGCGGCGCCAGGCGTCTATGCGTAGCCCGGTGCGGGCTCGATACGGAAGCCTGGACGCAGGATATGCGCAATCAAGCATAGGCCATATACGGGGGCCCCTGCCCCCATTAAGGGGCCGCCTCACGCACCGAATGCGAGATTTCTGCACACGTTCACTTTGGCAACGGTATCCAACCATGAATGAATCAGACCGCGCCGTGGACGCGCGGTATCGGAGGTGCGGATACTGGCCCGCATTCCGCGCCCAGCAAAGCGCCATCGATACGGTTCGAGCGGAGGAAGGAAGATGATCGGGCGAGCATTCGGAAAGCCGGTTCTGCTGGCATCGGTGGCGGAGTACGGGCCGGGGCACGTGCGCCTCGACGACGACGAGCGCCCGGCGATGGCCACGGCGCTCGGGCTCGAGCCCGGCGCCAGCGCGGCGCGGGTCAACGCGGCCGCTTCGCGGGCCGGGATTTCGATCCGGCAGCTACGGCTTTGCGCGGAGTACGGCTGCATGGTCGACGCGTTCATGGCGCTCCGGGCGCGCTACACGGGCGGGAGGTAGGCGTGTCTACGAAACCCATCGAGCCCGCGATCGACGCGAAGGATTTCGCGGATCCCGCGGCGGACGTGAACCTGTTGACGGAGCGCGGCCTACCTAGCCGGCGCATTCGACCGCTCGCCACGGGCACTCTCGTGGTGACCCTCGTGGGATCACGCGCCGCGGACGGCCCGCGGACGCTGGCCGTCACCGCGAACGTTGACGAGGACGTACAGGCGACGATCATTCACGCGACGAGCGCCGTCGCGTTCCGTGTGTATTGGTGACGATTAGGACGCAACGAAATGCCTACTGCCTATGCTGGCGATCCCGATCTCTTTCCCACGTCAATCAACCTGGTGTCGGATGGAGACCCTCCGGACGCCGCGACGTTCGGCGTGCCGTTGGAAGCGCTCGCCGACCGCACCGCGTTCCTCCGCGCGCTCGTGCGCACCGAAACGGAGACCGTCATCCGGGCGATCCCCGAGATTCCCTACTTCGAGCAGGAGTTTTTCTCCTATCGGCAAGGGGGCTTTCAGAACCGCATCGTCACGAAGGACGATAGCGACGGGAAGCAAATCATCTGGCCCTTGCGGCTCCCACACGGCGCGCGCGTGGATTACTGCCACGTTTACATTGACCCGTCTGGCGTGCATTCGAGCTACCCCGTCGAGCACCCGCCGACGCTATCGATCATGCGGTCCAAGTTCTCGGACGCGAGCGAGGACGTCCTCGCAACGGTGACGGACCTTGCGATCAATTCGTCCTATGAGACGCGGCACATCCTGCAGGTATCGGTCGATCCCGGGTCGCCCATCGTCATCGATAACAGTCAGTGGAGCTACTACCTCCGTTACGTGAACGAGGCGGGCGTGAACTCGGTGGCGAATGGCAACTACGTCACGATGCCGCCGATCGTGGCATTCGATACGCCGGACGGTTGGGCCGGTGGTTACTAGGGGCATGACAATGGAACGAATCATCACGGCCGGCGAGGCTATCGAGGATTGGCGCGCGAGCGTCGATCGGGAACGCGAGGCGTTGACCGCGCGCGAAGCGGCGACGGAGCGAGCGCGGGAGACGGGCACGCCCCTGGACGCGGCCCGCGCAGCGGACGCGCGCGCCGAAGTCGTCTCCGCGAAGGTGGCGACGGCGCGCGCCGCGGCGCTCGCACGGGCGGCGCTACTCGAGCGGGAGCAATCCGAGCGCGACCCTGACGCGCTCGACTGCGATCGCGAACGGCTCGCCGATGACGTTGAGGAGCTCGACGCGAAGATGGAAGCCATGCGCCAGGGTTTGGCCGCACTCGGTGTGGCCAGGGCCGATCGCATCGCCCTGGCCACCGAAGCGGGGCAACGGCTGGCCGCCCGGCGCGGGGGGTCCTGCCCGCCGCCGCGGGGAATCCCCGCCCCGATCCCGACGCGCGAGGCGGCGGAGTACGTCGCCGCCTTGCGGGAGCCCGACGAGCCGTCGCCGGAGCTGGTCGCACAAGCCGCGGCGCTGGCCCGGGCGGCGGACGCGGCGCACGTGTACGCGGAGTCCGTGCGGCTGCGTGACGAGCAGGAGAAGGCCGAGCGCGACGCCGCCCGCGCCGAGCGTGACGCCCGACACCGCCGCGCGGTCGGGGCGGACGCCGCCGCGGCCGCGGAGCAGCGCGCGGCCCAACGCAAGGCGCGCGAGGCTGACGAGGAGCTGGCCCGGGCGAGCCGCTCGAGGGTCGGCGGCTGACGGGTCGGCCCATGGCCCGGCCCCGTCGACGGTGGGGCCGGGCCATGGGCACCCTATCAATGTGGAGGTTTGATCCGAGGTAGACATGCTTTCGAGACAGTCACTGCCGCGCACGTCGCGGCCCCGACGCACGCCGATGGAGCTGCGCCGCATCCGAGCATCGCGCGCGGGCTTGCGGCTCGCGGTGGATCTCTGGCGACGCGTCGCCCGCGGGCGGCCCTACTACGATGGCGCCGCCGTCCGCGAAGCTGCGTGGCCACTGCGCCGGGTGCTCCGATCGTTCGACGGCGACGCGTCGGCGCGTGACGTCGAGCGTCTCGTGCGGGCGCTCGAGGAGTTCTCACGGGCGCTCGATCGGGTGGGCTGGATGCCATACGACGACGAGAAGTCGCCGCGCCCGATCGACGTCCTCTGCCGCGAGCTCGCTCGGGCAGTGGCCGAACGCGACGACGTCCATGCGCGGCACGTGGCCTGGGCCATCCGGCGCGCCTGCGGGTTGCACCGCGCCGGGCCGTTGCTGTGAGCGAGCGCTACCTCGATATCGACGCCGCGGCCGCCGCGCTCATGACGTCGCCCGTCGCGCTCCGTGCGCGGTGTCGCCGCGCGCAGCGGCGCGACCGCGGCGGGCAAGTCGTCGCCCCGCTCGGCGGGGGGATCGTCGCGTTCAAGTTCGGGTCGAGCTGGCGCGTCCGGCTGCCGCCCGTCGACGCCGCCCCGTCGCCCGCGATCTGACGTCGTGCTAGAACGGGCGGGCGTGATCGCTCGCCCGTGGAGAATGCCATGGGCCTTCGGACTGACTCGGTTCAAGAGGTTGTGCGCGGCGGCAAGTCGCGCCTCGTCATCGACTTCCATTGGCTGGACCGCGAAGGGCGCGAGCGCCGGTACCGGCGCAGCGCCACCGTCCAGACGTGGACCGCCGCGCGCGCGGAGGCGCAGCGGCTCAAGCTCCGGGCGCAGGCGGAAGGAACGCTGGCGCGCCGACCGCCCGCGCCGACGTTCGCCGCGTTCGTCGAGTCCGAAGCGTGGGCGACGCACCTCGCGACACGTTGCCGCCCCGCGACGCGCGAGCGGTACGCGGCGCTGTTGCGGCAAGGCATACTGGACACGTTCGGGCGCAAGCGCTTGAGCGACATCTCGGCGCAGGACTACCGCCGATACGAGGCGACGCTTGCAGCGCGCAAAGTCCAGGGCCGCGGGCCGCTCGGCTTGGTTCGCACCGTGCTCCGGGTTGCCGTCGAGGCCGGTGCCCTGGATAGGATGCCGGAGCTTCCCTCGCTCCCGCGCCCGAGCCGGAAGCTTCCGGACGCGCCGGACGACGCCGAGGTGGCAGCGATGTTGACCCACGCGACGGGTTGGCTGCGCGTCGCGATCGCCCTGGCGGTCTATGCGGGGTTGCGATCGGGGGAAGTCCGCGCGCTCGAGGTGCGCGACGTGGACCTACGCCGCGGGCGCTTGCTGGTGCGCCGCGCGTTCTCCGCCGATGACGTCCTCACGCCGAAGTCCGGACACGAGCGCGTGGTACCGCTCGCGCCCGAGCTACAAGCGATCCTCGCGCCGGCGCTCCGGTCGAAGCTGCCGGCGGCGCGGGTCGTGCTCAACAGCGCCGGCGAGACACCCGATCGGCAAGCCGTCCTGACCGCCACGAAGGGATTGCAGGCGCGGCACGGGCTGCCGGAACGGAGCTTCCACGCGCTGCGCCACGCCTTCTGTTCGCTGCTGGTCCGCCGGGGCGCGAGCGTCGAGGCGGTCCGAGTCCTCGCGGGTCATGGATCCGTGACCGTAACTGCAAGGTACCTTCACGCCAACGCGGCCGATCTGGAATCCGCGATCGGCAAGCTCGGCGGGTTGGGTACCTAGCGGGTACCGGCTCCCGTGGCGTGCTCGGAATGCCTATGCTAGTAGGCCTTTTCGGGCGTTTTAGTCGGGGCGAGAGGATTTGCCGGCGCCGTTTTGAGTAGGCGAGTGATCACGCACATTTGTCAATCACACCGCGGCGTTGGCAACCTGTCGCCCCGACCGGAACGCACCACGAAGTAACGCCAAACACCGCTGCGTTGGGTACTGGGCGGGTACCAGACGGTGCCCGCCCGGTACCCACGGGAGGGGAACGACCATGACCAGCACGACCGATCCCGACACCCTGCTCGCCCAAGCGCGGCGGCATGTCGACCTAGCCCTTGCGTGTCTCCTAGAGCAGGGCATTCGGGACGAGAGACTTGAGCTCCTCGAAAAGGCCGGCCCCGGAAGCGCAGCGTGGATCGCTTGCGGCATCGGTCCGGGAAGCGCTGCATGGAAAGCGCGCGGCATCCGCGACGACGAGTACGTGGACTTCCTGCGCGTTGCAGTGATCGAGGAGCTCGACGCGTCGGCCGCCTACCTCGTTGAGCTCGACATGGTTGGCGCGATGGCCGCGCTGGCTCACGTGAAGGCGGCAAGGGAGGCGTTCGCCAGGGTGCTCGCCGCGGCCGTGGTGGCGTACGGCCCGGGCGCGCCCGACGCGCCCAAGCGCGCCCGTCGTCGACGACGTCCATAGGGCCGCCGGCGCCGCGACCCCGCTCGCCTCGCGCGCCCGCCTGACCGTCCCCTCGGACACCCCGACCGCGGCCGCTACCTCCGCGGTCGTCTCCTCCGGGTGCTCTTGCAGGCGGGCGATCGTCCGGTCCGCCTTGCCGGGTTCGTCTAGTCCGCCGCCGCAAGTACTTGCGTCCCCTTCGAAGGACGCGCCCGCGGGCTTGGCGTCCCGGCACCGACGCCCGACACGTGCTGCCGCATGGTCGCGGCCGCGTGGTCGCGGGCGTCGCCCGTGTTCTGGATCGGGTCCGGCAAATTTGCCGGACCCGATCGGTGGTCGCCTCCGCCCTCCGCCATGCGCCCGCGCGCGGCCTGTTCGTACATGGGGAGCAGCGCGGCCGCGACCATAGCGAGCTGGCTCGGGGTTAGGTGCCGGCGGCGCGTCGTGACGATCGGGCGTACGCTTGACGAGCAGTGAAAACGAGCACGGGTCGCGCGCCCGTCTGCCTCCCCCTCCGCGGCGCCGTCGCCTGGCGCGGCGTCAAGCCAGGGCGACCCCTGCGCCCGGACGATGGTGGCGGCGACCTTTGGTTCTGGTGCCCGTTCCCGTTCGTCGACTGGGTTCGCCAGGCGACCCCGAGCGAGGCTCGACGGCTGTTCGCCGGACTCGACCCGCCGGACCCGCTGCCGCGCATGCCGCGCCCGCGCGCGCCCACGCCCCGACCGATCGGGCCCGGGGCATGCGCCGACGATCCCGAGGCCCGCCGCGTCGAGCTCGCGATCGCTGCGAACCGCGGCGACCAGCAAGCGCGCGACGCGTTGATCCACGACTTGCTTTCCGA
>DATHJG010001162.1:0-4248 GCA_035489875.1 Solirubrobacteraceae bacterium
GAACGCCGCGCCCTCCCCGGCCACCGGCAGGAAGTGGAAGATGCCGCCGCCGTCGTTGTCGAGCAGGACGATCGCGAGCGGCAGGCCGAGCCGGCTCGCGGCGAGCAGCCCGCCGACGTCGTGCAGGAGCGCGACGTCGCCGATCAGCAGCACGACCGGGCCGGGGGATGCGGCCGCGACGCCGAAGGCTGTGGAGACGGTCCCGTCGATCCCGTTCGCGCCGCGGTTGGCGAGCACGCGCGGGGGCGCGGGGCGCGCGGGGAAGAACGTCTCCACGTCGCGGATCGGCATCGAGGAGGCGACGACGAGCGTCGCGTCGCTCGGCAGCCGCACGCCCAGCTCCGCCGCGACGCGCGGCTCGGACAGCTCGGGACGGGCGCCGAGCACGCCGGCGATCGCGCCGGCCGCCGCGCGGTCCCGGGCGGTCCACTCCTCCAGCCAGCCCCGGGCGCGCGGCTTGCGCGGGAGCCGCTCGGCGAGCGCGTCCACCACCGTCCGCGGGTCGGCGGGGAGCAGCGTCGCCGCGGCGCCGGCGGGATCCTGCCACGCGTTCTCGGGGTCGAACGCGACCTGGAGCGTGGTGTCGGCGAGCCCGTGCAGCCACTGGCGCAGCGGCTTGGAGGTGGGGAGGTCGCCGACGCGCAGGACGAGCTCCGGCGCCCGCGCCGCGCCGAACGCGGGGTCGCGGAGCAGGGCGTCGTAGTGCGCGACCGCGGCGGGTCCGCGGCGGGCGCCCGAGGTCGGCTCCGCCAGCAGCGGGAAGCCGGCGCGCTCGGCGAACGCGGCGAGTGCGGGGCCGAGCCGGGGGTCGCGCTCCGCGCGCCCGGCGACGACGACGGCGCGCGGCCGGCGCTCCAGCTCGTCCGCGAGCCCGTCGAGCATCGCGGGGTCGGGGACGGCCGTCCGCCCGGGGCGCGTCACCCACGGCCGCCCGCCGGCGCGCCCGCCGCCCCCGGGTTCCTCCTCCGGCAGCGGACCGTCGAGCACGAGCGGCTCGCGCAGCGAGAAGTTCAGGTGCACCGGTCCGGGGCGCCCGTCCAGCGCCGTCCAGACCGCGCGGCAGGCGAGCTGGCGCAGCCAGCGGACGCGCTCGGGCGTCGCGGGATGATCGTCGACCTCGAAGAACCACTTGGCCGCGTCGCCGTAGAGCTTGACCTGGTCGATCGTCTGCCCGGCGCCGAGTGCGCGCAGCTCGGGCGGCCGGTCCGCCGTGAGGACGAGCAGCGGCACGCGCGCCTCGTACGCCTCGATCACGGCGGGCGCGTAGTTCGCCGCCGCGGTGCCGGACGTGCACGCGAGCGCGACCGGCCGCCCGCTCGCCTTGGCGAGCCCGAGCGCGAAGAACCCGCCGCTGCGCTCGTCGAGATGCGACGTCGCGCGGAGCCGCTCGTCGCGCGCGAGCGAGAGCACGAGCGGGGTCGAGCGCGACCCCGGCGACGTGCACGCCTCCCGCACGCCGCAGCGGACGAGCTCGTCGACGAACGCGCGCAGGTTGAGGTACGTGTCGATCGCAGTCATCGTTCGCGGGCGCGCATGGCCGACCTTGTCCTCCTCCACGGCTTCACCCAGACGGGACGGAGCTGGCAGCCGATCGCCCATGCGCTGGCGGGACGGTATCGAGCGGTCGCGCCCGACCTGCCCGGCCACGGCGACTTCGCCGCGCGGCGGCCGGCCTCGTTCGCCGCCTGCGACGCGTACCTGCGCGCGCTCGCGTCCGGCCCGTTCACGCTCGCGGGCTACTCGCTGGGCGGCCGGATCGCGCTCCACGCCGCGCTCTCGCTCGGCCCGCTCGTCGCGCGGCTCGTCCTGATCGGCGCGAGCCCGGGGATCGCCGACCCGGCAGAGCGCGCGGCCCGCGCCGCCGCGGACGCGGCGCTGGCCGACCGGATCGAGGCGATCGGCATCGAGGCGTTCGTGCGCGAGTGGGCAGCCCAGCCGCTGTTCGCGGGGATGCCGCGCGGGGTCGCTGAGCTGGCGGAGGAGGATCGGCTGCGGAACACGGCCTCGGGGTTGGCGGCGGCGCTGCGCGGCCTCGGCACGGGCGTGATGCCGCCGCTGTGGGACCGGCTGGGGGAGCTGACGATCCCGGTCGAGCTCGTCGTGGGGGAGCGCGACGACAAGTTCCGCGCGATCGCGGAGCGGATGGAGGCGGCGCTGCCCGCGGCGCGGGTGCACGTAGTACCCCGTGCGGGGCACGCGGTGCACCTGGAGGCGCCGGATGCCGTGGTGGAGGTGCTGGCGGGCTGACCGTGTGGCGGCGTTGCCGGGTTGTCGGCGCGGGGCTTGCGTTTAGGTCAACGGCGGGCATCGAGGGGAGGGTCGTCGTGGCCGCAAACGTCGAGTGAGGTTTCGCCACGACGCGAAACTCGACGTTTGCGGCCACGACGACCAAAACGTCGAGATCGGCGGCGACGGCGACTCCCGCTCGACGTTTTGGTCGCTCTACGACCCCAAACGTCGAGCGAAGTCTCGTCCCGGCGCGAAACTCGACGTTTTGGTCGTTCCGCCGACCGCGCCGAACCCCCCTCAATGCCCGCCGTTCCCGGCGCCGGCGCCCCCGAGCAGGCCCGGGCCGGAAGGCACGGCGATCGAGCCCCGCACCGGAGCGAGCACGGCCTCCATCCCCTCGAACGCGCCGAGCGTCGCCAGCCCGCACCACGGCAGCGGGCCGGCCGCAGCCAGCGCCGCGGCCGCGTGGACTCCCGCCGCCACGCCGAGCGGGCCGTCGAACGCGGAGGCCACATAGACCTCGCTCCCCGCCGCGCGCGCCGCGCGCGCGTCGCGCAGCACGCCCGTGATCCCACCGCAGCGCGAGACCTTGAGGCAGACCGCGTCGGTCGCGCCCGACTCGACGGCGCCCGGCTCCGCCGCGGTCTCGTCCATCGCGACCGGCACGACGCCCGCGGCGCGGACGGCGGCGAGCGCGTCGACGCCGTGGACCGGCTCCTCGGCGTACTCGAGCCCCACGGCCTCGAGCGCGCGGAGGTTCGCCAGCGCCTCGTGCGCGCTCGACCAGGCGCCGTTGGCGTCGACCCGGATCGCAATCTCCGGTCCGGCCGCCGCTCGGACCGCGGCGACCCGGCCCGCGTCGTCGCCGATCCCGACCTTGACCTTCACGCAGCCGAAGCCCGCCAGCGCCGCCGCCTCCGCCTGCGCTGCCGCCCCGGCCCGGTCCTCGGCCCGGAGCGTCGCGTTGACCTCCACGCTGGACGCCGCACCCGCCGCGAGGAGCTGTGCGACCGGGCGCCCGGTTCGCCGCCCGGCCCGGTCCCAGAGCGCGAGGTCGATCGCCGCGAGCGCCTCCGGCAGGTCGCGCTCGCCCGCGCAGGCGGCGAGCAGATCGGCATGGTCTGAGCGCGCGTCCGCGCTGCGCAGCACCTCGCCGTACGCGTCGAGCGCCGCCCCGACCGCCCCGAGCGAGACGCCGTCGTAGCGCTCGAGCGGCGCCGCCTCGCCGACCCCGAAGTCCTCGTCGGACCACGCGAGCCGCACCCGCAGGATGTCCCGCTCGCGCAGCTCGCCCCACGCCGTGACCAGCGGCGAGCGCAGGACCAGCCGCACACGGGTGACGTCGAGCCGCGCCACGAGGGGCTCTAGCTCGCCAGCAGCCCGGCGGAGAGCAGCACGCAGAACGCGAGCTGGAGCTGCCCCGTCCCGGCGAGCGCGCGGTTCAGCGACGGGCCGTCGGTCCGCGTCCGCACGATCCGCACGACCGGCAGCGCCAGCGGGATCGCGAGCCAGCTCAGCACCAGCCACGGCGACAGCGAGCCGAGGATCCACGGCAGCGGCGCGCTGACGAACGCGCCGGCGATCATCGCCACGAACAGCACGCGCGCCCGTTCGCGCCCGAGCCGCACCGCGAGCGTCCGCTTCCCCGCCCGTCGATCGGTCTCCAGGTCGCGCACGTTGTTGACCACCAGGATCGCGCTCGCCAGCAGCCCGACCGGCACGGCGAGCACGAGCGCCTCCCAGTGCAGCGTCTCGGTCTGCGCGAAGTACGAGCCCGCGACCGCGACGACCCCGAAGAACAGGAACACGAACACCTCGCCGAGTCCCTCGTAGCCGTATGGTCGCGGCCCGCCCGTGTAGAGCACGCCGGCGAGGATGGAGGCCGCGCCGACCAGCAGCAGCTCCCACCCGGCGGTCGCGATCAGGTAGGTCCCGGCCAGCACCGCCACGCCGAAGGCGACGTACGTCGCGATCAGGACCTGCCGCGGCGGCACCAGCCCGCCTGCGGTCACCCGCACG
>DATHJG010001163.1:0-9792 GCA_035489875.1 Solirubrobacteraceae bacterium
GCGCGCGTCGGCCGCTACCACCCGTCGCGGCTCGTGATCGCCGCCGTCGACGAGGGCCGCACGCAGCTCGACGCCGTCGCGACGGTGGCCGCGGACGACGCGGTCCACAAGCCCGGCCACATCGCGGTGGGCCGCGAGCGCGTGGAGGTCGACATCGGGCCGCAGCACATCGCCAGCCTGGACACGATCGTCGACCCGCTGCTCGTCAGCGACCTCACGACGATGGTGTGGGCGCCGCACAACCACCACCACGCGGTCGAGGCGCTGCGCCGGCTGGCGAACATCGTCCTCATCGACACCCAGGACGAGCCGCAGGTCGCCGAGGCGTTCGAGCGCGCGGCCGACCTCGCGCGCTCGGCCTACGTCGTCGACCTCGCCTGGCTGCGCACGACGCCGTGGCGGGAGCGGATCGCGGCGACGTTCGACCCGCCGGCGATGCGGCGCGCCCTCGGGGCGATCGAGAAGGTCGTCGTACGGCACCGGGCCGACTCGACCGCCGCCGGCGTGCTGCTCTGCGGCTGGCTCGCGTCGCGGCTCGGCTGGCGCCCGGACGCGCTCGTCCAGCGCGGGAGCCACCTCACCGGCCACTAGCGCGCGCGGCGCGGCGACGTCGTGCTCGAGCTGCAGCCGGCGGAGCTCGGCGCGCCCGGGCTGGGCGGCGTGACGATCGAGATGGCCTCGGGCGAGGCGGTCTCGCTCGACCGCGGCCCCGGCGGGCTGCGCGCGGTCCGTCGCGCGCGCGACGGCAAGGAGCAGTCGTGGACGGTGATGGGCGCGTCGCGCGGCGAGGCCGGGATCCTCGGCGAGGGGGTCCGCCAGGCGCTGCTGCGCGACCCGACGTACAAGCCCGCGCTCGAGGCGGGCCGCGTGCTCGTGGGATGAGCTGCGAGGGCGCCAGCCCAAGGGCAGCGAGGGCGCCAGCCCAAGGGACAGGTCTGTTCGCTCAGGCGTGCACGGCGCTGCGAACGAACAGACCTGTCCCTTCTCTTGCCGGTGACTACCATCCGGCGCTCATGACGCTGATGGACGTTCGAGTCGTGGACGACCCCGCCGCAGAGGTCGCCGACCTGCTGGTGGACGTGGCGGCCGCCGGGGGGCATATCGCGCTCTCGGGCGGCTCCACCCCGCGCCGGGCGTACGAGCTCGTCGCGCAGACCGACGCCGACCTGAGCGCGGCGACGCTCTGGCTCGGCGACGAGCGCGTCGTGCCGCCGGACGACGAGCGCTCCAACCTGCGCATGGTGCGCGAGTCGCTGATCGACCGGCTGCCCGAGGAGCGCCGCCCGCGGCTGATGGCGGTCGACACCACGCTCAGCCCCGACGCCGCGGCGGCCGCCTACGAGGCGCTGCTGCGCGAGACGCTCGGCAACCACCCGCGGCTCGACCTCGCGCTGATGGGGCTCGGCCCCGACGCCCACACCGCGTCGCTGTTCCCGGGCAAGCCCGCCGTGCAGGAGACCCAGCGCCTCGTGGTCGGCGTGCCCGAGGCCGGCATGGAGCCGCAGGTGCCGCGCGTGACGCTCACGCTGCCGGTGTTCAACGCCGCCCGCGAGGTCGTGTTCCTCGTCGCCGGCGCCGACAAGGCGGCCGCCGTCCGGCGCGCGTTCGGCACGCCGCCCGACGAGACGGCGCCCGCCGCGCACGTGCGCCCGGGGGCGGGGACGCTTGTGCTCGTGCTCGACGCCGCCGCGGCAGCGGAGCTGGCCGGCGACGCGGTGACGAGCCCCAGGCCCGGCGGGGGCGAGGCGGAATGAGCGACGGGCGCTTCATCGGCATCGACGTCGGCGGTACGAAGATCGCGACGGCGGTGCTCGAGAGCGGCCGCTACGACGTGTTCGACCCGGTGCCGACGCGCACCGACTCGAGCGACGCGCTGGTCGACCAGATCGTCACGCAGATCGGGGAGCACCGGGGCGAGAACGCGCGCGCGGTCGCGGTCGGGCTGCCGTCGATCATCGAGTTCGCCACCGGTCGCGTGCGCCACAGCGTCAACCTCCCGCTCTCCGACCTCCCGCTGCGCACGCTGCTATCGGAGCGCTGCGGGCTGCCGGTCTACGTCGAGAACGACGCGTCGTGCGCGGCGCTGGCCGAGGCGTCGGTGGCCGGCCAGATCGTGTGCGAGAACCTGATCATGTTCACGATCGGGACCGGCGTCGGCGGCGGCCTGGTGCTCGGCGGCAAGCTCTACCGCGGCGCGACGAGCGCCGCCGAGCTGGGGCACACGATCATCGGCCTCGATCTCACGAACGGCGCGCCCGCCGACCCCGGCGCCTTCCCGCAGCCCGGGTCGCTCGAGCGGCTGGCGTCCGGCCGCGCGCTCGACCGGCTCGCGCTGGAGTCGGCCCGCGCGCACCCGAAGTCGTTCCTCGGCCGCCGGCTCGCGAAGGGCGACGAGATCACCGGCCACGACGCGGTCGAGGGCGCGCGCGAGGGCGACGTGCACTGCCAGCACGTGATCCGCGTGCTGGGCGAGCGGCTCGGCATCGGCATCGCGAACGCGATCAACACGTTCGATCCCGACGAGATCGTGATCGGCGGCGGCGTCTCGCTTGCCGGCGACCTGCTGCTCGTCCCCGCCGAGCGCACCGCGCGCCGCCACACCGTGCCGGGCGCCGGGACGCAGACGAAGGTCCGGCTCGCGCGCTACGGCCCGCAGGCCGGCGTGCTCGGCGCCGCGACCGTGGCCGTGCAGGAATGGGCGCTCGCGCGGGCGAAGGCCGCGGTATGAAGATCGCCTGCGCGTTCGACCACGCGGGGTTCCCGCTCAAGCCCGTCGTGCTGGAGACGCTGCGCGCGGCCGGGCACGAGCCGGTCGACCTCGGCACCTGGTCCACGGATCCCGTCGACTACCCGGACGTCGCGCGCAGCGCGTGCGAGGCGGTGCTCGACGGCAGCGTCGAGCGCGCCGTGATCGTCTGCGGCTCGGGCGCGGGCGTCGCGGTGGCGGCGTGCAAGTTCCCCGGCATCCGCGCCGCGACCGCGCACGACACGTACACCGCGCACCAGTCGGTCGAGCACGACGACGTCAACGTGCTCTGCCTCGGCGCGCGCGTGATCGGGCCGGCGTACGCGGCGGAGATCATCGCCGCCTACGCGGTGGCGGAGTTCTCCGGCGAGGAGCGCCACGTGCGCCGACTGGCGAAGATCGACGCGATCGAGCGGGAGTTCTTCGCAAGCGGGGAGCGCTGACAGGGAGGAGGCCGACATGCAGGTGATCGAGTGCAACGAGTGCGGCGAGACGCTCCAGGCGGCCGAGAACGAGGAGCTGGTGCGGATCCTCGCCGGGCACCTCGAGACCGAGCACGACGTCGAGGTCGACGAGGAGGAAGTGACCGAGCTCGTGGAGGCCGAGGCCTACGAGGCCATGGACTCCTGATCG
This sequence comes from Solirubrobacteraceae bacterium, assembly GCA_035489875.1. Classification (GTDB taxonomy): domain Bacteria; phylum Actinomycetota; class Thermoleophilia; order Solirubrobacterales; family Solirubrobacteraceae; genus DASQMT01. The sequence goes on from DATHJG010001163.1 coordinate 3,380, forward strand.
CCGAGTGATCCGCCCCGCGGTCGCGGCGGCCGTCCTCGTCGGGCTCGCCGGCTGCGGCGGCGCCTCGCCGGACCGGCGCTCCGCGCCCGCGCCGCCCGATCGGCACGCGGTGCTCGGCGAGCTGCGCTCGCCGGATGCGCGCTCGCCGTTCGTGATGGCGGGCGGCGGTGCGTGGCACTGCGCGACCGCCGGACGGCTTCGGCTGGCGATCAGCGCCGAGGGTGCGGCGACGCTCAGCATCGCCGGCATGGTGCTCGCCTCCGTGGCGCCGACCCGCGCGGTGGTCAACCGCGCGTGCGAGCGCGGGAGCGGCGGTGGCGCGATGACGACGTCCGGCGCGCGGGGCGGCGGCCTCGGCGCGACCGTCGTGCGCTGCCGCGCGCCGGAGGTCGTCATCGTGGACTTCCGGCGCGGCGACCTCACGGTTCGCGCGGCCGGCGGCGGGCGCTTCCTGGCGGGAGCGGCGGTGCGCCCGGACCGGATCGCGGTGGCCGGCTACTGGGGCGAGGGCTGCGCGCCGGCTTGACTCCGTTGGGTGCCCGCCCCGCGCTTGTGCGCGTAAGTGACATTCCGATTTGAGTGCTCGGCATCGACGCGGGGCGTCTACGTCAACGGCGGGCATTAAGGGGTGGGTTCGGCCGGTTTCTCGGGACGATTTACACGTTGAACATCTATGTGATGCACAACGTGCAAATCGGGGGTGAGTTGCACGTTGACCCCAATATTCGGGGTCAACGTGCAACTCGCTCGGCGATTGTCGTCTTGACCCCAATAATTACCGTCAAGCCGACAATCGCGCTACGACTTGCACGTTCACGGTAATTATTGCCGTCAACGTGCAAATCATCCAGGAGCGGTGGCGGTTCCGCGGAACCGCCACCCACACCCCGGACCCTCCCTCGATGCCGCCGTTCGCCGAGCCCGAGCCCCCCTCGTCAGCGCTCCCGCTCGCCGGCGCCCGCGGCGCCGTCGGCCTCGAGCACCGCCCCGAACGCGCGCTCGACCGCGTCGCTCATTGCCAGCCCGAACACGGCCATGACCGCGTCGCCGGCGAGCGGCCGCAGGCGCTCGAGCGTCTCGCGCACCTCGGGCCAGCGCTCCGGCGGCCGGCCCTCGGCGTCGAACGGCCGCCAGACGTGCGCGAGGAAGAGCTCGACGAACTGGTCCGCGATCGCGTCGGCGTGGCCGCGCAGCACCTCGACGACGTCGAGCGTGACGTCCGCCCCGACGCCGAGTGCGGCAAGCTCCGCTCCCGCGCGCGCCAGCCGCGGGCTCGCGTCCTCGAAGCGTCCCTCGCCGAGCGGCCGCAGGAGCCCGAGCGAGACCGCCCGCGCGAGCAGGTCGGCGCGGCCGGGGGCGCCGTAGCGCTGGCCGAGCTCCTCGATCCCGACGACTTCCGGCGTCTCGTCGGCGAACGGCTCGCGCGCCGCGCGCGTGAACCGGAGCAGCTCCTCGCTCGATCCGCCGCTGCGCTCGAGCAGCCGGCGGATCGACTCGAGCGTGAACCCGTCGTCCTGGAGCGTCCGGATCAGCTCGAGCCGTGCGAGGTGCTCGGCGCCGTAGAACCCGGTCCGCCCGCGCACCTCCGGCGGCGGGAGCAGCCCGCGCGACTGGTGCGCGCGGACGTTGCGGACCGTCATGCCGACGCGGCGGGCCAGCTCGTCGATCGTCAGGTCGGCGGGTGTGGGGTCGGACACACAACCACAGTACCCCGTGTCATGTGACATCGATTGGTGTAACACTGACCGATGATGAGCTTGCTGCCGACCGCACTCGCCGCCGCCGCCGACCCGGCCGGCGGGGCCGCGCTCGACCAGGTCGCGATCGCGACCGGCGGCGCGACGCTCGCGCTCGCCGCGCTGTTCTGGCTGATCGCGCGCTACCGCGCCGGCAAGGCGCGCCGCTTCGAGCGCCTCGTCGCCTTCTCCGAGCGCGTGTCCGGCCTGCCGGGCTGGGCGGCGATCCCGACCGCCGCGTCGGGGATCGCGCTCGAGACCGCGCTGCTCGGGATGTACTGGGACATCGCGCTGCACATCGACGAGGGGCGCGACGCGGGGCCGCTCGCCAACCCGGCGCACTACCTCATCCTCGCCGGGCTGTTCGGGGTCTTCGCCTCCGGCGTGCTGGCGATGGCGATGCCGCGCGACACGCCCGGCCCCGCGGCGGTCTCGGTCGGCTGGGGCTGGCGCGCGCCCGTCGGCGGGCTGCTGATGGCGGCGTGCGGCGCGTTCGCGCTCGCGGGCTTCCCGCTCGACGACGTCTGGCATCGCCTGTTCGGGCAGGACGTGACGCTCTGGGGTCCGACGCACCTGATGCTGATCGGGGGTGCGGGGATGACGCTGATCGGCCAGGCCGTTCTGCTGCAGGAGGGCATCCGTGCGCGCACCCCGCGTGCCGGGCGGGCCGACCGCGGGCTCTTCGCGCGCTACGCGATCCTGCGCCAGGTCGCGCTCATGGGCGGCCTGCTCATCGGCCTCTCGACGTTCCAGGCGGAGTTCGACTTCGGTGTGCCGCAGTTCCGCGCGGTGCTCCAGCCGGCGCTCATCGCGCTCGCCGCTGGCGTAGCCCTCGTCGCCGCGCGTGTGTGGATCGGCCCCGGCGGCGCGCTCGGCGCCGCCGTCTTCTTCCTCGTCGTGCGCGGGGTCGTCTCGCTGCTCGTGGGTCCGGTGCTCGGCGAGACCACGCCGAGCCTGCCGCTCTACCTCGGCGAGGCGCTGCTCGTCGAGGCGGCGGCGCTGGCGCTCGCGCGCCGCAACGCGCTTGCGTTCGGCGCGGCCGGCGGGCTGCTCGCCGGCACGGCGGGCTTTGGCAGCGAGTGGGTCTGGACGCACGCCGTGTTCCGCCTCCCGTGGGAGGGCGCGCTGCTGCCCGAAGGCTTGGTTCTGGCCGCCGTGGCCGGAACGGGCGGAGGGCTGCTCGGCGCGCTGATCGGCCTGGCGCTCCGCGGCGAGCTGCCGCGCCCGGCCGTCGCCCGCGCGACCACTGCGCTGGCCTCGCTCGCGCTCGTTGCCGTGCTCGCGGACGGCCTGTACGAGACCGCGCCGCCGCCGGTGCAAGCCGCGCTGACGATCACGCCGGCGAACGAGCGCGGTGGCGTGCCCGCGACCCGCGGCTCCGTGACCGTCAGCGCGCGGCTCGACCCGGCCGGCGTCGCAGACGACGCGGCGTGGCTGCAGGTCACGGCGTGGCAGGGCGACGGCCTCGTCGTCGACCGGCTCGTCCCCGACGGCGCCGGCGGATGGCGCACGACGCGCGCGATCCCCGTCGATGGCGACTGGAAGGTCCAGCTGCGGCTCCAGACCGGGCGTCACGTGCTCGGCGTCCCCGTCCGCCTCCCCGCCGATCCGGCGATCCCCGCGGACGAGGTGGCGGCGGAGCCGAGCGTGCGGCGCGCGTTCGTCCCAGACCGCACGCTGCTGCAGCGCGAGCGCAAGGGCGACGTGTCCGGGTGGCTGTGGGGTGGCGCCTCGGCGGTCGTGCTGACGCTCGCGCTCGTGTTCCTCGGCGCCCTCGCCTGGGGCCTCGGGCGCGTGGCGCGGCAGGGGAGACCGGGCGCGCCGCTGCCACCGGCGGCGGGGCCGCCTGCTGCGTCGCCCGGCCCGCGCACGGCGCGGCGGCCGTCGCTCGCAGGACGCGGGCGTTGAGGGAGGGCCTGCGGTTCCGCGGAACCGCCCGTTCGCCGCGTCGACGTCGCGATCACCCGCCGAACGCGCAACAATACATGTGTGAGTCATACAACACTCAACGCGTTCGGGGCGCTCTCGCTCGCGGTCGCCGACCGGATGCAGGAGGCGATGGCGAGCGTCGCCGGTCACGGCGCCTCAGGTCCGGCCGCGCTCGTGGCGCTCGACGGCCTCGCCGGCGGCGCGTCGATCGATGCCCTGCGCCGGCTGCTCGGCATCACCCACTCGGGCGCGGTCCGGCTCGTCGACCGACTCGCCGCGGCGGGGCTGGTCGAGCGCCGGGTCGGCGCCGATGCGCGGGCCGTCGCGATCCATCTCACGCCGCAGGGCCGCCGGACCGCGCGGCGCGTGCGCGCCGCCCGGGAGGCGGCGCTCGAGCAGGTGCTCTCTCCGCTCTCGCCGGCCCAGCGCGAGCAGCTGAAGTCCCTGCTCGGCACGATGGCTCAGGGCTTGGAGCCGACGCCTGAGACGGCGCGCCGCCTCTGCCGGCTCTGCGACGTCGAGCGCTGCGGCCACAGTCGTGGAACCTGTCCGGTATCTAACGCTCGACTCGAGCGTTAGATACAAGCTAACGGGCCAGCAACCGCCCGATCGCGCCCATCATCTCCTCGGTCAGCTCCTCCTGGGTCCCGGGACCGTGTCCCTCGACCACGCAGTGCTTCACGTGCTCGTCGAGGAGCCCGAGGGCGACCTTGTCGAGCGCGGCCTGGATCGCGCTGATCTGGGTCAGGACGTCGATGCAGTAGCGGTCCTCGTCGACCATCTTCTGCACCCCGCGCGTCTGACCCTCGATGCGCTTGAGGCGGGCGAGGAGCTGAGGTTTGCTGGCGGCGTAGGCGGGCACGGCTCCGATTATACCCCGGAGGGGTTCCCTCACGCCAGCACGAGATCGCCGAGCCGGAGCGCGACGGCGAGCGCGTCCAGCTCCCCCGCCAGGCTCCGGTCCTCCTCGAGCCGCGGCACGCGCTCCCGCACGCGCGCCAACGCCGTCTCCAGCGCGTCGGTCGACCGCAGCGGGCGGTGGAACTCGAGCCCCTGGCACGCGCAGACCAGCTCGGTCGCGACGACGTGCGCCGCGTGCGCGACCACCGTCCGTGCCTTGAGCGCCGCGAACCCGCCCATGGAGTTGAAGTCCTCCATCCCGGCGGACGTGGGGATCGACCCGGCGCCGGCGGGATGCGACAGCACCTGGCACTCGTTCACGAGCGCCGCGGCGGCGTACTGGGCGATCATCAGGCCCGACGACAGCCCGGGGTGCGGCGTGAGGAACGCCGGCAACCCGGCGTAGCTCGGCGTCAGCAGCGCGTAGACGCGGCGCTCGGCGAAGCTGGCCAGCTCGGTCATCGCGAGCGCGAGGTGGTCGAGCGGCAGCGAGAGCGGCTGGCCGTGGAAGTTGCCGCCGGACAACACGTCGGAGCTGTCCGCGAACACCAGCGGGTTGTCCGTCACCGCGGTCAGCTCCCGCTCCAGCGCACCGGCGACGTAGTCGAGCGCGTCGGCGATCGCCCCGAGCACCTGCGGAGCGCAGCGCAGCGTGTAGGGATCCTGCACGCGCCCGCAGTCGGCGTGGGAGGCGACGACCGGCGATCCGGCGAGCAGCGCCCGCAGCCGCGCCGCGACGCCCGCCGGTCCCGGCTGGCCGCGCACGGCGTGCAGCCGCTCGTCGAACGGCACGGTCGAGCCCATGAACGCCTCCAGCGAGAGCGCCACCGCCGCCACCGCGGCGTCGAGCACCCGGCGCGCGTCGCGCAGCGCCAGCGCACCCGCGGCCGCCATCAGGTGCGTGCCGTTGATGAGCGCGAGCCCTTCCTTCGCCTCCAGCGCGACGGGGGAGAGCCCGGCGCGGGCGAGCGCCGCGGCGCCGGGCATCCGCTCCCCGCCCACGAGCGCCTCGCCCTCGCCGATCAGCACCAGCCCGAGGTGCGCGAGCGGCGCGAGATCGCCGGAGGACCCGACCGACCCGCGGCTCGGGATCACCGGCACGACGTCGCGCTCGAGCAGTGCGAGCAGGAGCTCGACCAGCTCCACTCGCACGCCGGAGTGCCCGCGCCGAAGCGAGGACGCGAGCAGCAGGACCATGCCGCGGACGACCTCCGCGTCGAGCGGCTCGCCCGAGCCGACCGCGTGCGAGCGCAGCAGGTTGACCTGCAGCTGGGCGGCATCGGCGGCGTCGATCCGCACGGACGAGAGCTGGCCGAAGCCGGTGGTGACGCCGTAGACGACGCGGCCGGCGCCGAGCGCTTCCTCCACCACGGCGCGCCCCGCCGCGATCCGCTCGCGGTCGGCGGGCTCCAGCGGCGGCGGCGCCGCGCCGCGGGCCACCGTCTCGAGCTGCTCGAGCGTCGGCACCGGTCAGACGTCCATCCGCGCCTGCTCGATCCGGCGCGCGACGATGTCGGACCACTCCTCGCCGGGCCAGCGCGCCCGCATCCGCGCGGCGCTGGCGGCGTGGTCGTACGGGACGCGCCGGTGCTCGACGCGGCGGTCGGGGTGGATCAGCGCGTACGCGGCGCGCTGGTCGCCGTCGAACGGGAGCCCGACCGAGCCGGGGTTGACGAGCTCGACGCCGCCGATCGCCGAGAAGCGCCGGAACGGGAGGTGGGTGTGGCCGAAGACGAGCCGCGGCTCGGTCACGTCGTCGAGCAGCTCCTGCTCCTCGTCCCCGGGCTGGGGGAGGAAGGAGCGGACGTCCGAGATCGGCGACGCGTGCACGTAGCGCGTCTGCTCGTG
>DATHJG010001164.1:0-5817 GCA_035489875.1 Solirubrobacteraceae bacterium
CGCAGGACGGCGCCCTCGAACGTCGGCTCCTCCGCGGTGCTGTTGACCGCGAGAAACAGCGTGCCTGCGCGGCGGGCGTCCGGCACCAGCTCCACGGGCACCCCACTTGTCACGGTGGTGAGCCGTCGCGCCCGCCACGTCGCCGCTCCGTCCGCGGACACCCAGACCATCGGGTTGTTCGGGTCGAGCACGTACGTGTGCGGGTCGGCGCCGGGGCCGAGGTCGAGCTCGCCGCCGATCGAGTTCGGGCCGACCGGCTTCCACGTCAGCGGCGATCCGTCCTCCTGGTCGGGCTCGGCGACCTCGAACGTCGTCGCGCCGGACAGCGTCGCGCCCCCGAGCGACGACAGCGCCCGCCCCGTGGCGTGCACGCGGTAGACCCCCTCGACGCCACCCTCGAGCACGGCGCGCCACCACTGGTCGTGGTCGTGGCGAGCGGTGACGCGCGTGACGATCCCGTCGGGCCCGCGCACCTCGACCACGGGCGGCCCGTCGAGGTCCACCGGCGTGGCGACGAACGCCTCGGTCCGGTCGTCCGCCGGATCGGGCGACACGACCACCTGGAGCGCGCGGACCGGGAGCGCGTACGGCAGCCGGAGGTCGGGCGCCGGCCCGGCGACGTCGACGTCGACCCAGCCCTGCACGTCGGCGGCGGGCGAGTCGGCCGCGAGCCGGACCGTCACCTCGACCTGCTCGCCGGGCGCGAGCCGCGCCGATGCGGGCGACACGGTCACGGGCGCGCCCGCGCCCGCGGCCGCGTGCGCGGCGATCCGCACGTCGGCGGTCTCGTCGTCGACGTTGGAGAGCGCGAGCACGCGAGTGCGCTCCGTGCGGCCCTCGGTGCCGGCCAGCCCGAACGAGAGCGCGGTCGCGTCGGCCACGACCGCCGCGCGGGCGGCTGCTGCGACGTCGAGCCGGCCGGCGCCGCTCAGCAGGGGTGGCCCCTCGAGCGGCGTTGACGCACCCGCGAGTGCGGAGCGGACGGCGGACGCCGGCCAGTCGGGGTGCAGCTGGCGCACGAGCGCCGCGGCCCCCGCGACGTGCGGCGCGGACATGCTCGTGCCGCTGAAGCGGGCGACGCCCGGCGCGTGGAGCGCCTTCGGGACGGTCGAGCGGATCTCGACGCCCGGCGCCACCAGGTCCGGCTTGGCGGCGAACGTGGCGGTCGGTCCGCGCGAGCTGAACGCCGCGATCTGGTCCGTCGCGTCTTCGCCGGCGATCTCGACTCGCACCGGACCGGCGCCGAGCGCCTGGCGCAGCGCGGCTACGCCGTCGTCGTCGACGATGACGGCCACGAGCGAGTCGAACCGCCCGTCGTCGCCCGAGCCGGTGGGGAACTCGTGCAGCCGCTCGCCGGCGGCGCTGACCGGTCCGCCCGCGCTGCCCGCCCGGATCAGCAGTGCGACGGCGCCGCGGCGCTCGGCCTCGAGCGCCTGCTGCAGCGGGGGCCCTGGAGCGTCGAGGAGCACCGCCTTGCCGCGCACGTCGTGCGCGGCGAAGTCTCCCTCGCCGACATCGACCACCTCGACCTCCTGCTCCTGGTCCGGCGGGTTCGCCGAGAACTCCCACCGCGTCGTCCGCAGGTCGAGCGCCCGCGGCGCCGTCATGCGCACGACGGGCACCTCGAGACCGCTGATCGAGGCGCCGACCGCGAGCACGCCGGGGGCCTGCGCCGGGGCCCCGACCGACTGCTCCGCCGGGCCGGCGTTGCCCGCCGACGCGACGACGACGACGCCCGCCTCGGCCGCGGCCTGCGCGGCGCTCGTCACCGGCCCGTCGGCGGGCTCGCCGCTGCCGAGGCTGAAGTTGACCACCTCGGCCCGGTGCGGGTTCGCCGGATCGACGGCGGCTTCGAGGGCGGCGAGCACGTCCGAGCTGTCGCCGTAGCCGTCGCCGACGAGCACCTTGTAGGCCACGATCGAGGCGGCGGGGGCGACGCCGGTCGGCTCGCCGCCCGCCGCGACGATGCCCGCCACTTGGGTGCCGTGGCCGTTGTCGTCCATCGGATCCGCGTCGTCGTTGACGAAGTCGTGGCCGCCGACGACCGTGCCGCCGTCGAGCGCGGGGTGCGTGTCGTCGACGCCGGTGTCGATCACCGCCACGTCGACGCCGGTCCCCGTGACGGGGCGTCCGCCGGCGTCCTGCAGCGCCCACACCCGCGGAGCGCCGACCAGCGGGACGCTCACACCGAGCGAAGCGCGCATCCGGCGATCGGGGTGCACGGCCGCGACGCCCGGCAGGTTCGCGAGTTGCGCGCGCTCATCCTCGGGCACGGTGACGGCGAGTCCGTTGAACGTCAGCGAGTAGGTGCTGCGCTCGCGCACGTGGAGGCCCGCCGCGCGAGCCGCATCGCGCACCGCGGCCCGCTGCCGGGCCGAGGCTCCCTGCGCGGCGCGTGTGCGCGCCGCGTCCGCGCGCAGTGCGGGAGGCCCTTCGAGCTCGACGATGACCGCGACCTCGCGCGGTGGCGGCCCGCCCGCGACCGCGACCGCGGCCAGCGCCGCCCCCGCCAACACCACAATCGCCGCAAGCGGCGCCAGCACACGTCGAACCACGGGTCCCCCGTCAGTCGGCCTCCCGGTCCGCGGCGACCCTACTGTCCGCCTCCGCGACTGTCGTGGCCACTTGTTGCCACCGGCAGGAAGTGGCCAACCGCCGCGGATCACTACGCTCCGGCCGTCATGCTCGGCGGAGTCGGGGTCGCGGAGACCGAGGAGCGCGTCTATCGGTCGCTCGTGCGGCTCGGCGCCGCCACCGCCGAGGAGCTCGTCGGCGTGGCGGGCGTTTCGGATGGCTCACTCCACACCGCGCTCGCGGGCCTCGAGGAGAAGGGGCTGGCGAGCCGCGTCCCCGGCGCCGGCGCGCGGTTCGTGCCCGCTCCACCCGACGTGGCGATCGAGGCGCTCGCCGCTCGCCGCTATGAGGAGGTGGCGCGGGCGCGGCTCGCGGCGACCGAGCTGACGAACGAGTTCCGGTCCGGCTCCGGGGCCGACCGGGCCGCCGAGGTGCTCGAGGTCGTGACCGGCTCCGACGCCGTGCGCCGCCGCTTCGCGCAGCTCCAACGCAGTGCGGTCGAGGAGCTGCTCGTGTTCGACAAGCCGCCCTACACGACGGCCGCGCCCGACAACGAGGACACCGAGCACGACATCCTCGCCCGCGGCGTGCGCTGCCGCGTCGTCTACGACCGCTCGTCGCTCACCGAGCCGGGGCAGCCGCGCATGCTCGAGTCGCTGGCCGCCGCCGGCGAGGATGCGCGGGTGGCAGCGGACGTGCCGATGAAGCTCGTCATCTGCGACCGCCGGCTCGCGCTCACGCCGTTGTCACTGCAACAGGGCCTCACCGACGCCGCGCTGGTCGTGCACCGGTCCGGCCTGCTCGACGCGCTCGCCGCGCTCTTCGAGAGCGTATGGCAGCGAGCGATCCCCGTGCCGGCGCTGGCGTCATCGAGCGAGGAGGACCGCCGCCTGCTGATGATGCTGGCATCGGGCCTCAAGGACGAGGCGATCGCGCGCCAGCTCGGGATCGGCGAGCGGACCTTGCGCCGGCGCATCGCGGCACTCGCCGACCGGCTCGGGGCGCGCACGCGCTTCCAGCTCGGGATCCAGGCGGTGCGCCAGCGCTGGTTGTGAGTGGCCGCGATCAGCGGGTCAGGCGGACCTCGCGCTGCTCGGCCGCGGAGCGGTAGCACGCGTCGACGATGCGGGCCAGGTCGATCGCCGCGTTGCCGTCATGCTCTTGCCATTGGCCCGAGCGGATCTTCGCCAGGAACCGCTCGACGACGACCTTGTGGCCACCGCCGGGCTGCGCGGTCAGGCGTGTCTCGGCCGGAACGCCGTCGTCGTCGGTGAAGATCCTGAGCGATCCGCTCGGGGCGTAGTTCTCGACGATCAGCTCGGCGCCGCCCTCGCTCCCGTAGAGCGTGATGCCGAACTCGTCGCCGTCGGTGCGGTGTGCGGCCCAGCTCGCCTCCACGAGGAGCGTGCCGCCGTCCTGCAGGCGCATGAACACGGTGGCGAGGTCCTCGACGTCGAACCCCGTCGCGCCGGCCACGCTCGTCTTGGTGGATTCGGGGTTGAACCCGAAGCCGGCGCTCGCGAGCAGGTCGTAGGTCGACGCGCTGACGGCGGTGACCGTGGGGTTGCCGAGCAGGAACAGCGAGTAGTCGAGGACGTGCACGCCGATGTCGACGAGCGGGCCGCCGCCCGCCAGCTCGGCCGTCGTGAACCAGCTTCCGAGTCCCGGTATCCCGGAGCGGCGGAGCCACCACGCCTTCGCGTAGTACGGCCGTCCGAGCCGCCCGGCGTCGATGATGTCCTTGAGCTTGTGGATGTCGCCCCGCTCGCGGTGGTTGAACCCGACGTCGAGGACACGACCGGCCGCCCGCGCGGCCTCGACCATCGACTGCGCTTCGGACTCGTTGCGCGCGATCGGCTTCTCCGAGAGGACGTGCAGGCCGCGTTCGAGCGCGGCGATCGCGATCGGGGCATGGAGGAACGTGGGCACCGCGACGCTCACCGCGTCGATCCCGTCGAGCTCGAGCAGGTCCTCCCAGCGGGCGACGTGGCGCTCGATTCCGTACTGCGCGGCGAGCGCCGCCCGGACCGGCTCCTCCAGCCCGGCGAGGGCGACGACCTGCACGCCGGCGAGCGCCTCGTAGGCCGCGAGGTGCTGCTGGCCGGCCCACCCGACCCCGATGACGCCCACCCGAACGGCCGTCACCGGTGCGTCGCCTCGAACCATCCACGCGGCGACTGGGGGCTCCCGGGCACGGCGCGCCGGTCGCCGGGAACGGGCGCCGCCCAGCCGACCGCGTTGGCGATCACGCGCCGGATGTCGGCGTGGTGGTAGATCGGGTAGTCCTGATCGCCGGGGCTGAAGTAGAAGATCCGCCCCGCGCCGCGGCGGAAGCAGCAGCCGCTGCGGAACACCTCGCCGCCGGCGAACGAGCTGACGAACACGAGCTCGTCGGGCGCGGGGATGTCGAAGTGCTCGCCGTACATCTCCTGCGCCTCGAGCACGATCGGGTGGGGGACCCCGGCCGCGATCGGATGCGTGGGGTCGACCGTCCACACCAGCTCGCGCTCGCCGTCGTTGCGCCAGCGCAGGCTGCACGACGTGCCGAGCAGGCGGCGGAAGACCTTCGCGTAGTGCGCGGAGTGCAGCGCGACCAGACCCATGCCGCCCAGCACCGCGTCGTGCACGCGCGCGACCACCGCATCGTCGACATCATCATGCGCGGCGTGCCCCCACCAGGTCAGCACGTCCGTGTCGTCCAGCACCGCCTGCGTGAGCCCGTGCTCGGGCTCCTGGAGCGTCGCCGTGCCCACGCGCACCGAATCGCCGAGCAGCTCGGCGATGCCGTCGGCGATCGCGGCGTGCATCCCCTGCGGATAGCGCGCGCGGACGTCGTCCTCGGTCCGCTCGTGGACGTTCTCGCCCCACACCGTGACGTTGACCGGCCGTCGCACGTCGCTGTCAGCCGCGGTCGGGACGCTCGGTCTCGAGCACGTCGAAGGACCACAGCTCCGACGCGGTGCCGACGGGTCCGCTCTCCCGATGCTGCGCATGGCCCGCGGCGAAGTCGCTGCTGCCCATCCACGCCTGGAAGTCGTCCTCGGATCGCCACTGGGTGAGCACGAGGCACGTCTCGCGCTCGTCGTTGGGGCGGAGGAGCTGGAATCCCTCGAAGCCGTCGGCGCTCGACACCCTGCCGGCACGGGTGGCGAACCGATGCTCGAACTCGGCGAAGCGATCGCGCGGCACGGTGATGGCATTGATCTTCATGATGCTCATGGGGCGATCCTCACAAGGTGAGCG
>DATHJG010001165.1:0-7386 GCA_035489875.1 Solirubrobacteraceae bacterium
CGAGGTCGCGGACGAGCTGGGCGTGAGCGTGCCCGACGCCGCGCACGCGCTGCTGGCCGAGGCCGCGGAGGACTTCTACGACGTCGTCGTCGTGGAGCGCTGGGCCGCCGACGCCGACCTCGACCGCGCCGTGCTCGACGACGGCTTCTGCCTGATGGGCGACGGCGTCACGGGCGCGCTCGACGGCCCGCTGGCCGGGCTCGCGTTCTCGCTCTCGGACTGGGGCTGGGTGGTCCGCACGCTCGCCCACTACGTGCGCGACACGGCCAGCCTCCCGCTCGAGGCGGCGATCCGGCGCATGACGCTCGCCCCCGCGCGTCAGCTCGGCCTCGCCGATCGCGGTGCGCTCACGCCGGGCATGGCCGCCGACGTCGCGGTCTTCGACCTCGCGCACGTCGGCACGAGCGTCGCGCCCGACCACCTCATCGCCCGCCCGCGCGGCGTGCCGCACGTACTCGTCAACGGCGCGCTCGTGGTCCGCGACGGCGAGCCGACGAGCGCCCGCCCGGGCGCCGTCGGGCGGCGCTAGGCGCGCGGTCGCGTCGCCGGAGACGTTCTGGCGGCATCGAGGTGCTCCGCCAGCGCGGCGGCGAGCTCCGCCGCGATCGCCGCGTGCTCCTGCTTGAGCAGGCAGCAGCGCAGCACGGTCGTCGTGGCGGCGTCGGGCTCGATCTCCGGATGGCGGGCGCGCAGCCACCCGGTGTCGACGCGGAGCTTGGCGACGTGCCAGCCCGCGTCGGCGAGCGTGTCGAACGCTCGCTCGGCCGCGGCGCTCGCGGTCGCGGCGGAGGCGCCGGCGGGCAGGACGCAGACGATGTCGACCTCGGGCTCGAGCACGACGGTGGTCCGGGGGTCGGCGGCGAGCGCGGCCGCGGCTTCGAGCGCGGCGCCGCGCGCGGCGGCGAGATGGGTGCCCAGGCCGGCGCGCGTGAGCGGGAGCGCCCGCAGCGTCGTCCACAGCGCCGCCGCCGCCGCGCCCGCGCGCGAGCACTCCAGGCTGATCTCGCCCAGGTGCAGGTCGTCCGAGGTGAAGTAGGTGTAGGGCGAGTCGTGCGTGTAGAAGCGCCCGACGCTCGGGTCGGCGAACAGCACGCAGCCGCAGCCGTAGGGCTGGAGACCGTGCTTGTGCGGGTCGACGACGACCGAGTCGGCGCGCGCGATCGCCGCGAACGGGTCGGCCGCGACGCCCGGCTCGCCGCCGTCGGCCAGCAGCGCGAAGAAACCGCCGTACGCCGCGTCGACGTGCAGCCGCGCGCCGTGGGCCGCGCACAGGTCGGCGATCGCGGCGACGTCGTCCACGGCGCCGAGCCCGGTCGTCCCCGGCGTGGCGACGACGGTGCCGACGCCGCCGGCGCGCAGCCGCTGCGCCAGCGCGTCGAGGTCGATCCGGCCGTGCTCGTCCTCGGGCACGGTCTCGTGCCGGGCGCCGAGCACGGCCGACACGCGCGCGTGCGTGTAGTGCGCGTTGGCGCCCGACACGATCGCGCGGTCCGGGTGCAGCTCGCGCGCGACCCACAGCGCCTCCAGGTTCGCGATCGTCCCCGATGCGGTCAGGTGCCCGAGGTGCTGCGGCAGGCCGAACATCGCCGCGAGCTGCGCGACCGCCTCCTTCTCCATCTCCGCCGTCGCGGGCCCGCCGTCGAGCGCGTGGTTGTTGGGGTTGAGCAGCATCGCCGTCGCGTACGCCGCCCATGCGATCGCCGCCGGCGGCTTGAGCATCTGCCCGGCGTAGCGCGGATCCGGATACGGGTACGTGTTGCGCAGCCGCGCCGCGAGCTCCCCCATCGCCTCGCGCTCCGCCGCGGACGGCTCGTGCTCGCCGGCGAGCACGGTGCCGAGCGGGAGTAGCGCCCGCGCCCGCTCGCCCAGGCGCTCGGCGATCGGCTCGGGCAGGCGGACGTCGCGTGGCTCCACGCGCCGAACGCTACCCGGCCGCGGCGGCGTGGCAGACTCCACCCCGTGACCGTTCTCGTCCATGCCGAGATCCACGGCGTCGTGGGACGCGCGGCAGAGCTGCGCACGCTGCTGCGCGAGCACGCGGACGCCAGCTCCCGCGCGCCGAGCTCGCTCGGCTGCACGGCCTACGAGCCGCTCGGCGCCGAGCCCGGCGAGCTCGTGCTCGACGCCTGGTGGAGCGACGAAGCCGCGATGCGAGCGCACTACGCCGGGCCGGAGTACGGCGACTACGCGATCGCGGTGGGAGAGCTGCTCGCCCGCCCGAGCGACGTGCGGATCCACTACGTCGAGCGCACCGTCCACCCGCGCGGCGACGCGTCGCTGGACCCGACGCGCCTGGGGTAGCGCAGCGCGAGCGCGCGCAGCAGGTCGACCGCGTGCTCCGGCCCGGGCAGCCGGACGAGCTCGTCGCGCATGCGCAGCGCCGCGTCGCGATAGCGCGGATCGGTCAGCACCGCGGCGACGGCGGCGCCGGCGTCGGCGGGCGTGGCCCGCACCGCGTCGAGCACCCGGGCGACGCCGAGCGACGCGCAGCGCTGCGCGTTCAGCGGCTGATCGGCGCCCATCGGGAGCAGCACCGACGGGAGCCCGTGCGCGAGCGCGGCCAGCACGGTGCCGGAGCCGCCGTGCGACACGACCGCGCTGCACCGCGGCAGCAGCGACGCGTGGTCGACGTGGCGCTCGACGCGCACGTTGGGCGGTTGCGGCCCCAGCTCGCTCGGATCGATCGGATCGCCCACGCTGACGACGAGCTCGATCGGCAGCTCGCGCAGCCCGGCGAGCACGCGCGCGAACAGGTCGCCGGACTCGAGGTTGAAGACGGTGCCGAGCGTGAAGTAGACCAGCGGGGTGCGGCCGGCGCGCGCAGGCTCGCACGGGATCATGCGCACCGATCGCGCCGTCACCGGCAAGGGGGCGCTCGGGTCGCGGAAGCTGGGCGGGAACGGTGAGAGCACGAGATGGCGGCGCAGCATCGCGAGCTCCGGATCCGGATCGAGCCCGTGCTCCGCTCGGAGCGCGTCGAGCGGCTCGGCGACGACGTCCGCACGCACGAACGACCCGGCGGCCGTCACGAGCACGGTGGCGTACGGCAGCCCCAGGCGCTCGGCCGCGACCAGTGCACCGAAGTCGACCTCGTCGCAGACGAGGAGGTCGGGCTGCCACGTTCCGCAGAGCGCCAGGAGCCCGTCGGCGCGCTGGCGGGCCAGGCGACCGGCGAACACGTCGCGCAGCACGGCGTCCTCGCGCTCGGCGCTGAGCTCGAGCAGCGACGTCCTCACCGGGGCGCCGTCGCCGGAGGACGGGAACGTCGCGAACGCCGCGAAGCCCTCCGCTTCGACGGCCGGCATGAGCCTCGCCTGCCCGCTGAACGCGACCGTGTGCCCGGCCGCTGCGGCGGCGCGGGCGATCGCGATCAGCGGATCGAGATGCCCGCGTCCCCCGGTGAACGTGAACAGGATGCGCACATGCGAAACCTAGTGCCGCGCGCCGCGTCTCGAACGCTTCGGACTTCGCGCGGGAATGAGGAGGGCCTGGCGCCTGTCTCATGGGACATGTCCCTCCCCCTCCTCATCGCCTTCGCCCTCGCCACCACGCTCCCCTGCATCGGCCTCTGGGTCGCCGACGAGCGCGCGCGGCGCCGCTGACTTACGCCGGCTCGGTCACCGATCCCGGGGCAACCGCCTGTTCACGGTCGCGCCGGATCGGGCCGGAGCCCTCGCGCAGCGATCGGCCCGCGCGTCCGGCGCGGCTCGCGACGATCTCGCCGAGGATCGCGACCGCCGTCTCCTCCACCGTGGAGGCGCCGATGTCGAGGCCGCAGGGCGCGTACACCCGCGCGAGCTGCTCGTCGCTCACGCCGGCCTCGCGCAGCCGCTCGTTGCGGTCCGCGGTCGTGCGGCGGCTACCGAGCGCCCCGACGTAGCCCGCCTCGGTGCCGAGCGCGGCGACCACCGCCGGCACGTCGAGCTTCGGGTCGTGCGTGAACACGAGCACCGCGTCGCGCGGCCCGAGCGGCATCTCGGCGAGCACGTCCTCCGGCCATGCAGCGATCGTCTGCGCGACCGACGAGAACCGCGGCGAGTCCAGGAACGCGCGGCGGGGGTCGGCGATCGTCACCCGGTAGCCGAGGCCCTGCGCAAGCGGCGCGAGCGCGGACGCGAAGTCGATCGCGCCGAAGATGACCATCCGCGGCCGCTCCGCGAACGCCGCGACGTGGACCCGCAGCCCGCTGCCCAGCGACGCGCCGTCCGGACCGTAGGCGCGCACCGCGGAGCGACCCTGCGCCGTCAGCCCGCGCGCCTCCTGGGCGGCGTTGGAGTCCAGCAGCGCCGGGCCGCCGAGCGTGCCGATCGAGCTCGCGGCGTCGACGAACAGCTTCGCGCCTGCCTGCTCCCCGTCGAGCAGTGTCGCGACCGCGGCCGGGCGGTCGTCGCGGATCGCCGCGAGCGCCGCGAGCACCGCCTCGCGCGCGTCGTCGCGGATCGGGTGGATGAAGATGTGCACGATCCCGCCGCACATCAGCCCGACGGTCCCCGCCAGCTCGTCGGAGATGCCGTACGTCACGAGCTTGGGCGGCGTGCCGCGGGCGAGCATCTCCATCGCCTCCTGCGCGACCGCGCTCTCGACGCAACCGCCGGTGACGGAGCCCTCGATCGTGCCGTGCTCGTCGACGTACACGCTCGCGCCGACGTCGAGCGGCGACGAGCCGTCGACGGCCACCAGGGTCCCGGCGGCCACCCGACGGCCCTCGCGCAGCCATTCGGCGACGGTGGCGGCGGTCTGCTGGACGGGTCGCATCATCAGCTCGTGCTCCAGGCTCTGCTCGCGGTGCGCCGCGGTCTCGCGAACGTCTCGGGCAACCGCCGCACCTCCCGTAGAAGACTAGGGAGGTCGCGCGCTCCGGCCAGCGTGTCGATCTCCCCCAGGATCGCGTGCATCCCCCGCGTCGCCGGCCGGTAGGCGGGATCGCACGCCAGCGGCGACCACCAGACGAGCCGGTGCGCGAGCCGCCCGAGCCGCCGCGTCGCCTCGGCCATCGCGCTCGGGTCGCCGCGCTCGAGCCCGTCGGACAGGACGATCACGAGCGCTCCGCGCGCCAGCGCCAGGTGGCGGCCGTTGGCGAGGAACTGCTGCAGCGCGACGCCGATCCGCGTGCCGCCGTCGGCGTCGAGCACGCACGCCGACAGCGACGCGAGCGCGTCGTCGACGTCGGGCGTGTCCAGCTCGGCGGTGACGCGCGTGAGCCGCGTGCCGAACGTGAACGCCTCGGCGCGGTCGGTCGCGCGGACCGCCTCGTGGGCGAAGCGCAGGAGATCGGGGCTGTGCGCGCGCTGCGAGCCGGACACGTCGATCAGCAGCAGGACCCGGCGCGGTCGCGGCGGCCGGCGCAGCCAGGCGAAGCGGACGATCTCCCCGCCGGAGCGGTTCGCCAGCGCCAGGACGCGGCGCACGTCGAGCCGCGGGCCGCGCCGGGCGCGCGCCGACCGCCGCGCGGCGATCTGCGGCAGCACGGTCTCCAGCGCGCCCGCGAGCTCGCGCAGCTCGTCGCGTCCCGCCGGCGTCGTCGGCGCGAAGCTGCGTACGTGCGTCAGGTCGAGCGGGCTCGCGTGCAGGCCCGAGCCCTCGCGCGACTCCAGCGGGTCGAGCGTCCCGTCGTCGTCCCCGCCGCGCGGCGCGGCGGTCTCCCCGCCTTCGTCGGGCGGCGCGCCGGCCGGCTCCTCGACCCCCTGGCGGCCGCCGCGGAAGTAGGCGTCGAACACGGCATCGAACGCGTCGAACGCCTCGGACGCGGTGACCAGCGTCACGCGCGCGCGCCAGTAGAGCGCGTCGACGTCGTCCGGCGGCGAGGCGACGATGGCGACGAGGAAGTCCGCCTTCTTCGGCGGGCTGACCGCGACGCCGGCGTCCTCGAGCGCGCGCATGAACGCGTGCAGGTGGTCGCGGGCGATCGCCACGGCCGGCATGGGTCAGAGCCTCAGGTCGAGCGCCCGCACCCGCTCCACGTCCTCGTGCTCCTTGAGCAGCAGCCCGAGCGACCGCCGCAGCGCGGCCGGCCACGGGACGCCGTCGGCCGCGAGCGCCTGCGCGCCATGCGCCCAGTCGATCGTCTCGGCTATCCCCGGCCGCTTGAGCAGCTTCTCGCTGCGCACGCGCTTGATCGCCTCGACCAGCGCGGCGGCCGCCGCGTCGTCCAGCCCGGGCGCCTGCGCGCGCAGGATCTCGCGCTCCCGCGCGGCGTCGGGGAACGGGATCCAGTGGTACAGGCAGCGGCGCTTGAGCGCGTCGTGCAGCTCGCGCGTGCGGTTGGACGTGAGCACGACGACCGGCGGGCGCGCCGCGCGCAGCGTCCCCACCTCCGGGATCGTGATCTGGAAGTCCGAGAGGAACTCGAGCAGGAACGCCTCGAACTCCGAGTCCGAGCGGTCGATCTCGTCGATCAGCAGCACCGCGCCCTCGGAGGCCCGCACCGTGCGCAGGAGCGGGCGCTCGAGCAGGAAGCGCTCGTCGTAGAGATCGCCGACCTCGCGCCCCTCCGCCTCCGCGACGCGCACCGCGAGCAGCTGCTTGGGGTAGTCCCACTCGTACAGCGCCTGACCCGCGTCGAGCCCCTCATAGCACTGCAGGCGGATCAGCTCGCGCCCGAGCGCGGCGGCGAGCACCTTGGCCAGCTCGGTCTTCCCCACGCCCGGCTCGCCCTCCAGCGCGAGCGGCCGCCCGAGGACGAGCGCGAGATGCACGGCGGTGAGCAGCCCCTCGTCGGCGAAGTAGCGCTGCTGCGCGAAGCGGCGCCCCAGCTCCTCCACGGAGTCGACGTCGGTCGTCGCGACCATCAGCCCGCCAGCTCGTCCAGCCCGCGCAGGATCTTCTCCGGCGTGAACGGCATCGACTCGAGCCGCACGCCGCAGGCGTCGTAGATCGCGTTGGCAATGGCCGGGATCGGTGCGTTGGCCGTCATCTCCCCGATCCCCTTCGCGCCGAACGGCCCGTCGGCGGCGGGCCGCTCGATGATCACGCTCTCCATCCGCGCGGTGTCGGCCGGCCCGGGCATCAGGTACTCGCTGAAGTCGGTCGGGCCGTGCGAGCGCTCCGGGTAGTACGGCTCGGTCGTCTCGAACAGCGCGTGCGAGATCCCCATCCACGCGCCGCCCTCGATCTGCTGCGTCGCCATCGCCGGGTTGAGCGCGCGGCCGACCTCGTAGACGTTGGACATCGCGAGCACCTCGACGACGCCGGTCTCGTCGTCGACCTCGACGTCGGCGACCGTGCACGCGTGCGCCTGGCAGGAGTCGGGGTCCATCTCCCCCGTCTCGGGTACCGGCGCGCTGGGCTCCTTGAGGTAGATGCCGCGCCCGGAGATCGTCCGGCCGTGCTTGAAGTGCGCGGCCAGCGCCAGGTCGGTGATGTGGATTCTCTTCTCGTCGGAGCCCT
>DATHJG010001166.1:0-2712 GCA_035489875.1 Solirubrobacteraceae bacterium
GCCGTCGAGGGCGCGACCGCGCGGGTGCAGACGGCAGATGCAGCCCGCGACGAGGCCGACCGCGCCGCACGCGCAGCGGCACGGGCGCGCGACGAGGCGCTCGAGGTCGAGCGCCACGCCGGCCACCTCATCGCCCAGCGCCGCAACGCGCCCGACGAGGGCCCGAGCGCCGCGCGGCGGTCGCAGATCCAAGCGGCGCTCGCCACCGAGCACCGGCTTGCCGAGCGCGCCGAGCGCGAGCGCGCCGAGCGCGTCCGCCGCATCGCACACGAGCGCGCGCGGCTCGCCTACGACGAGGGGCTCCGTCCGGTGGCGGAGCGGCTCGCCGCGGCGCTCGAGACCGCCCAGGCCGCGATCCGGACCCGCGTCGAGGTGCTCGACGCGGAGCTGGTCGCCGACCGCCACGCGGGCGAGCGGCTGGCCGGCGAGCTCCGCGCCTGCGCGCAGCAGGAGGTCCAGGTCCAGGCGCGGCTCAAGGCGCGCGGCGAGGAGGTCACGCGCGGGGAAGTGCGCGCGCAGCAGGCCCGCGACTCCCACGCCGACGCCCGCGGCGAGCTCGCGCGGCTCGCCGAGAAGCTCGGCCTGGAGCCCGAGCCCGCCGAGGAGGCGCTGCCCGAGCACGAGCGTGCCGACCTCCATGGCCGGATCGAGCGGCTCCGGCGCCGGCGCGAGCAGCTCGGCCCCGTGAACCCCCTCGCGCAGCAGGAGTACGCCGAGGCGGTCGAGCACGTCGAGGAGCTCGAGCGCCAGCGCGAGGACCTCGAGGCCGCGATGCGCGAGCTCAAGGGCCTGATCCGCGACACCGACCAGCGCATCCGCGACGCGTTCGAGGAGACGTTCACCGCTGCCGCCAAGAACTTCGAGGAGGTCGCGGCGCAGCTCTTCCCCGGCGGCCGTGGCCGCCTGCGCCTCGTGCGCGAGGACGCCGGCCCGCGCGCGGTGCTCGGCGGCGCCGACGCTGACGAGAACGCGCCCGATGCCGAGGAGCGGATCGAGGCCGAGGCCGAGGCCGAGGAGGCCGGTCCCGACGACGGCATGGGCGTCGAGATCGAGATCACGCCGGCCGGCAAGGCGACCAAGCGCTTGACGCTGCTGTCCGGCGGCGAGAAGTCGATGACCGCGCTGGCGTTCCTGTTCGCGGTCTTCCTCGCGCGGCCGTGCCCGTTCTACATCCTCGACGAGGTCGAGGCCGCGCTCGACGACCTCAACATCGACCGCTTCCTGACGTTGCTGCGCCGCTTCTCCGACCGCGCGCAGTTCATCGTCGTCACGCACCAGAAGCGCACGATGGAGGCGGCCGACTGCCTCTACGGCGTCTCGATGGCGGGCAACGGCGTGTCGAAGGTCGTCTCGCGCCGCCTGCCGTCGCCGCGCGCAGTCGACGACGCCGCGGCGTGACGGGGCGGCGACCCGCGGCACGGCCGGAGTAGCCTGCGGCCATGGCGCCTGAGCCGAGCTTCGGACCGATCGACGCCGCCCGCGGCGCCGTGCTGCCGCGCGCGCTCGGGAAGCTGGAAGCCGAGCCGCCGCGATCCGACGCATGAGCGACGCCACCGAGCGGCACGCAGCGTTCGGAGAGCGCCTGCGCGAGGCCGCGCCGGCGGCTGACCGGATCCACGACGCGTTCGACCGCGTCCCGCGCCACCGGTTCCTGCCGGGCGTGTCGCTCGACGCGGTCTACGCGGACGACGCCGTGGTCACGCGCGACGAGGGCGGCGTCCCGACCAGCTCGTCGAGCCAGCCGAGCCTGATGGCGCGGATGCTCGAGCAGCTCGACGTGCGCCCGGGCGACCGCGTGCTCGAGATCGGGGCGGGCACGGGCTACAACGCGGCGCTCCTGGCCGCGCTCGGCGCCGCCGTGACGACCGTCGAGCTCCAGCCGGAGGTCGCCGCGGCGGCCGCCGAGCATCTCCGTGGCGCGGGCGTCGACGTCGCCGAGGCGGGCCGCGACGGGCGCGCGGTGGAGCCCGGCTCGGTCTTCGTCGTGACGGGCGACGGCGCGGCTCCTCCCGCCGGCCCGTACGAGCGGATCATCGTCACCGCCGGGTGCTGGTCGCTCCCGGCCGCGCTGGTCGACGCGGTCGCCGACGGCGGCATCCTCGTCGCGCCGCTGCGCGTCAACGGCGTCGAGCTCGTCCTCCCGCTGCGCCGGGTAGGCGTCGCCCTGCGCGGCGCGGGCGGCATCCCGTGCGGCTTCATGCCGCTGCGCGGCGGCGACGCGCGGCCGTGGCGGTGGCCGCTCGGCGGCGGTGGGTTCGCGACCGCCGACACCGACCTCGGCGTCGAGGGACGCGGCGCGCTCGACCGGCTCCTCGCCACGCCGGGCCGGCCGGTCGCCGACCCGCTCGCGCTGCGCGAGGACGAGCGCGCGCTCGACGCGCTGCTGTGGCTCGGGCTCCAGGGCGACCCGCTGATCTCGCTCATGTACCCGAGCAAGCAGCAGGGCCGCCCGGCCTGGACCGTCGGGCTCGACGTGCTGCCCGCCTCGCTGCTCGTGATCGAGCTCGGATCACGCTACGACCGCGTCGGCGCCGCCGTCCTACACGGCGGCGAGGGCGCGCTGCGCGCGTGCCACGCGGGCATGGCGGCGTGGCGCGCGGCGGGAACGCCGCCGCCGGCCGCGCTGGAGCTCGCGATCGAGCCGTCCGACGAGCGTGCCGGCTGGAGCCTCCCGCTCCGCGCCGCCGACGGCGCGACCACGATGACGCGCGG